>JAGLQD010000059.1 GCA_023136985.1 Candidatus Sabulitectum sp.
GTACCGTACGAACATTCACCCGCTGATCTCCAATAGTTCCAGAGATCAGATAGGTTCCTGAAGCCATACCTGATGCGGAAGCAGAGAGGTTATGTGTGCCGTTGGAAAGTGAGCCGGAAGCCAGAGTTCCAACCCTGCGGCCGGTGACATCAAACAGTCCAAGATCACATAATGCAGTTTCCTGAAGAGTTACTGTTGCACTGAATATTCCTGTGGACGGGCTCACAGCAACAACATCAAAGGTTGAAAAAGCAGCATTACCGTCCTCAGAGACGCCAGTTCCACCGGTGAGGAACTCCATGTACGCGGCCATCAGCTCCCCTCTTGTAGTGGCATTCTCCTGGAGCACACTGAAGAAGACACCCGAGGTAATAGTTCTGTAATTGTCGGTAGGGCCTGTGTAGCAACCAACTCTTCCTTTAGCGTCCTGGCTCTCAAAGATCAGATCTCCACCATTGGGCGTAAAGAAGTCAATGTAACCGTCTGCTTCAGTTTTGTAGGGATAGTTGAAATCCATACCGGAGCAAAAAAGATCTCCGGTGATGCTCTGAACATTTCCAGTTGTTGAAGCCGACCCGTCTCCGGCATAGGTTAGACCGGTATATGCCCATATATCATAACCATTGTTGTTGTAGCCAATGTCATTTCCCTCGAAGTAAACAGAACCGCCTGCTTCAAGGTAAGTGATCAACTTTGTTCGCTCCGCCGGAGCGATTGTGTTGTTGTCTCCTCAACAGGTATACATTCCCATCATAACAAAGACTGCGTCGTAAGAACTCAGATCTGAGGGAATAACAGTGCCGGAATCAACAGTATCTCCAAGAGCAAGCAGTGTCTGCTCTACCCAGTACCCGGTGTCAATAGAATCGCCGAGAGCGGCATCGTAGATCAGATCGACCTGATCGTAGTTATAAATAAGCACATTGCTGGCAAAGCAAATTCCCGAAACCACCAGCAGCATCAGTATCATTAATCTCATTTCTACCTCCGTATGTTATGCAGGGACATACAACAGCGTGAGATATAACAACATCACGAAACAATAGCAATGTTTCAAAAAACTATATTCGAAACCAGGCCGCCACTGGATCAATCGTGCCGATTCATTCACTCTCCTGCAAGAAGTTCCATCAGTTTCATTTCGATCCTCTGTAAAAAATCATCCTGGTCCGGCCTGTCAGCGGATATATCAACAGTTCTGATCTCATCCTCATTCATAAGCTTCAGCAGAGCCTGGGCACAATTGGCTCTAAGGGTATACCAGCTGTCACCATGAAGAACTTCAAGAAGTATAAAGCCTGCCTGTTGAACAGTTGCACGGTTCGCAATGGAAGACCATATGCCGTAGAATGACCCGTAATCACCGTTCTTTACCATTTCCAGAAGGATTTCTACATCCGTAGAGTCCAGCTTCTTCTGTTCTGCATCAGCAGCATCCTCCCATGCAGTCTTCCAGTGAGTTTTTGTCAAATCCATTTTCCCCTCGCAATCAGTCAAATTCACCACAACCGCTGATATACATAAAGATGGGGTATGGCAGGTAGAAGAAAAATCCATTATCTATACACTACCACTTTAGTAAGTATTAGCACCTAAGGTATTAGGGTTTCTTATAAATTATGTGTCATGCACTTACAGGGAGGAAGTGATCAGAATGGCTAATGATCCAAAAGATGTCATAATCGGGGAGATTCAGAACATTGTTTCCAAGATGCTGGGGGGCTCTGCCGGCGCCCTCATGAGGCGGGCAGGCATGAATGCCTCCTACAAGATCTGGCCGGAATTGCCACCAGACAAATCCATTATGGAGGCTGGTGAAATAATGAAGAAGGGAGTTCAAGGGCTTGGTGGATTCGGGGAATTCTCTATTGTAGCTGATGATCACGGTGTAGCAAAGATAGAATTTGTAGGATGCTACTTTGCCAGCCTCACAAAAGACTCTGGCAAACCATGCGGACAACAGCCTATCTGTTACTTCGGTTTCGGTCTTGTAGAAGAAACATTCAAGCGACTCACAGGCCTTACAACCAAAGTTGAACTGGTGGATAGAGCCGATGGTCAGGAGATCTGTTTCGAAACCGCTACCCCCAGGTAACAAGAACAAATCATTAACCGGTGGCACCCTGTCACCGGTTCTTCTCCATAACAAACATCGGCTCTCGTTGCGCTACAGCTAAAAACCAACTATGCTTTCCATTGAGCAGTACTGAAGGGGTTGAGTGTACTAAGTATTCCTATTTATTCGGTAGGTTATTTTCTTGTTTATCGTTTCTGGTGTTTACTCATAGGAAGGTAGTGGTAACATGGCTAGTAATTCAAAAGATATCATAATCGGGGAGATTCAAAACACAGTCTCAAAAATGATGGGTAGCTCGTCAGCTGCTCTCATGAGGATGGCAGGTAAGAGTGCATCCTACAAGATCTGGCCGGAATTACCAACAGGCAAAACTATCCTGGAAGCCGGTGAAGTAATGAAAGAAGGCATAGCTGACATGGGCGGATTCGGAGACTTTTCCATTGTTGCTGAAGATTCAGGAGTGGCAAAGATAGAATTCAAGGGATGCTATTTTGCCAGTCTCACTGAAGGTTCAGGTAAACAGTGCGGCCAGCAGCCTATCTGCTTTTTCGGCTTTGGGCTTGTTGAAGAGACATTCAAGCGAATCACCGGTATTCAAACGAAAGTAGAACTGGCCAACAGGGATGATGGTTCCGGAACCTGCTTCGAAACAGCAACCCCACGCTGACAGAATGTAAGAAAAGAGTTGAAAAAAGATCGAGAGTGTTTGCAGAGCCCGTGATCTAACCGATCACGGGCTCTTTCCTGTTTCTTCTGCTCTGTGCTGTCTTATTCTTATCTCACCTGGCAACTACAAATCTTACTGAAAAGGAGACATCTCCATTCTGAACATTCGTAAAGTAGACCCCCGGTGAAAGTGTTGAAGTGTCCAGCTCCAGCTGGTATGTTCCCGCGGACATTGCTCCAGAAGATACTGTCTGTACAACTCTTCCGAAAAGGTCAAAAACTTGGACAGAAGTATAACCGGACAATGGAAGGTTGAAATTCAGTGCAGCAGAGCCCTCTGTGACCGGGTTGGGAGATATGCTCACTTGAGTGGGAAGCACCTCAAAATACGAATTCTCTTCTGCGCCCACTCCAAAACTTGATGCCCATACTGCGCCTCCTGCAGTGCCTGCATACATAGTTTGATCTTCTGCAGATGTAACAGCACAGTTGATTGCAGCTACACCGGGATCCTCTCCCCAGTGGACAGGATATCCACTCCAGCTCTCCCACAACCATATTCCAGCGGTAGTGGAAATAATCAGTGCGTTCAATTCGGCAGATTGATACAGATCACTTGCATAACTGAAACTGCTGGTGACCTTTGTCCAGTTGAGACCACCGTTACTGGTTGTATAAAGACCGGATGATGAAGCAACAGCGATTCTGTTGGGATCTGCGGGATGCACTTCCATGTCGTAAGGAGTACCTGTATATCCTGTGGGAACGATCTCCGACCAGGAAGATCCTCCATCAATTGTTTTGAATAAAACATAGCTGTTGTTTTTATAGCCGAAAGCAAAAACTTTGTCGGGGTCAGAAGGATCTACTGCAACAGCCCTGACATACCCATATTGAGAACCACTGTACAGCTCGTGTCTTGACCAGCTCTGTCCTCCATCAATAGACTTCGAGACCACAGCCATGTAGTTGGGTGACAGGTACTTGTAGCCGCAACTCCAGAAGGTGTCTCCTCCCGCAAAAACCATTCCATAACCATCTCCGTAGTAACTGTCTACCTGCGTCCAGACGGAACCTCCGTCTGTGCTCCTGTAGAGCTCGGAGCTTCCTCAACCAGAACCTTCCAGTGCCAGCAGAGTGCCTGCGCCGTCGGCACAGATATCACAGAAATCGCCACAGGCCAGAGGTGTACTCACCTCTTCCCACACAATGTCGTCTGTACCGGTCTGAGCCTTAAAAAGGCCCATGTCCTCCATGTTCATAAACAGCCAGCCCTGAGATTCCGCCATGGCTAGAACTTTTCCCACTGTGAGCCCGGAATTGCTGGCGATCCAGGAAGAGCCGCCGTTGGAAGATCGGAAAAATCCTTCAGAGCTTCCGGTAAAAGCTACAGAGCTGTTGTCCCAGCTGGGTATTATCCACTGGATGTCGCTACCAGAGAGCCCGGAGGTCAGGCTTGTCCAGCTGTTCCCGCCGTCAGTGGATCGGTAACCAATAGTGGATCCTCCGGCAAACAACAGGTTATCATCAGCCTGGCTGAATGACATCCTGTAGTTGTAAGTCTGGTTTCGAATCCTGTTCCAGCTGCTGCCACCATCAATGGAACGGTATACTCCGAGAAGTGATCCTGAAAGCATGATGTCCGGAGAGGTGGGGTGAATTGCAACCCCGTAGAAATAGTACTCTGAAGATGCAGCTGCAGGAGTAACATCTGTAAAGGATGTACCTCCGTCTGTTGAAAGAAAAACAACCGGATCATATGTAGCATCAGTGGTATATGAGTATCCCCCAACAAGAAGTACTGAAGGGTCTGATCTTGAAACGGCAATGCATCGACCGTAGTTATAGGTACCTGAGGCCGGCAGGTAGGTAACAGTGAAAGTTGCCCCGTTATCAGTGGAATGCATAAATGCCATTTTCCAGGTTCCGTCGTACTTGTAACCTGCGGCGAACAACTCTCCCGCTGCAGTGGGATGTGCTACTGCATCATAAAAATTCGTGTTACTGTGATAATTTGACACCCATGACTGCCCCCCGTCCATGGATGACCAGCTTCTACTGCTTCCTACAGCAACAAGATTTCCATCAGCAGTAACTATCATGTCATATGGAGTACCACTGGTGAAGGATGAAACAGCCTCCCAGCTAAGCCCCGCATCAGTGGAATGAACCACTTGTGTAGGGTTGGTGCCAGAGAGAGCCCATAACTCGGAAGCGTTGGTGGGCGACTGAACAGGGGCGTTGATGTCTCCGCCCTCGGGACCGGTTGATTCCCATGCACCCCATCCCAGTATGGAAATCATCACAAAAAGAGCAAATGTCATTTCTCCCCCGTTCTCGCAAGTGAACATCGTAATCAGCCACTGTTTGAACAATACCATACTTAACCTATAGTGTAAATGCTAAATTGCTGTGGAAATACCCCTTGACCCAGATGGGAAAGTTGAATCTAATTGCATAGAGACACAACCCGGGAAAAGAGGTAGAAAATTGGCGAAACGCGAAGTGTGGAACAGCAAAACAGCCTTTGTTCTGGCTGCCATAGGATCCGCTATCGGGCTTGGGAACATCTGGAGATTCCCGTATGTGACTTTTGAAAATGGAGGTGGAGCCTTCCTGGTGGCTTACTTCGTCTGCCTCTTCATCGCAGGCATTCCCCTGCTGATGCTGGAATTCAGCATTGGACACATGACAAAGCAGGCTGCACCAGGCGCTTTTGCAAAGCTTCGACCAAAAATGCAGTGGTTCGGATGGTTTGCTGTGGGCGTTGGTTTTGTAATTGTCACCTACTACGCCATTATCATGTCCTGGAGCGTAAACTACACCTGGGAGGCTGCCACCCTTGGCTGGCAGGACAACATGGGGCAATACGCCAATGTGGAATATGCTCTGGAAACCACAGAACTTGAAGACATGGCAGTACTCACTCCTGTACCGGAGAGGTTCTGGGGAACAGAGTTCACTGATCCAGTGGACGAAAGCCTGTACAGCATTCAATCCACCGGTACATTCCTGGTTGCCTGGGAAGGCAACCTTTATGCCATATCATCCCTTGGCAATGCAGACACATTCATGTCATCTCCAGGCGACTTCTTCTTCAATGACTTCCTGGGTCTTACCAGTGAACCGTGGGATATGGGAACATTCCGCTGGCCACTGCTCATCGGGTTCATAATTACCTGGGTATGGATCGTTGCCTCTGTCTGGAAAGGCACAAAAACCGTAAGTAAGGTTGTTTTTTACACTGTATTTATCCCATGGGGTCTTCTCATACTTTTCATAATCAGAGGTGTTACTCTTCCTGGCGCTGAAGCTGGGATCTCATACTATCTGACGCCTGTGTGGAGTAAACTTCTCAATGCGGATATCTGGCTTGCAGCGATCTCACAGGTTTTCTTCAGCCTCAGTGTTGGTTTTGCAATAATGATCGCATATGGAAGCTTCCTGCCTAAGAAAACAAACATTGCCGGTTTTGCAATAGTGATCGGAATTGCCGATGCTCTTACAGCTTTCTGTGGAGGACTGGCTGTTTTCTCCGCTCTTGGATATCAGGCCACAAAAATGGGTGTTCATATCACCGAAGTTGCTCAATCAGGACCGGGACTTGCGTTTGTTGCATACCCCCACATCATCAGCAATCTCCCCGGAGCAAGAATTTTCGGTGTTCTATTCTTCCTTATGCTTCTGACCCTTGCTGTTGATTCGGCCTTCAGTCTTCTTGAGGCTGCAACAGCCTCTGTGAAAGACAAATGGAAACTCTCGCACAAAAAAGCAAACCTCATAGTTGGAGGGTTGTGTTTTCTGCTGGGTCTGCCAATGCTGACAGGTTCAGGTCTTTACATCCTGGACATTGCAGATCACTTCATGAACAGCTTCGGACTTACCATAGTTGTTCTGGTGGAAACGATCATGATAGGCTGGGTGATTGGAGCGGAAAAACAGAGAGACTACATCTCGGATAACTCCAGTTTCCGCATTGGACAATGGTGGAGCATCTGCATCAGATGGCTGATCCCCATAGGAATAATCTGGATGCTGTTTACAGAGATATCAGCAAGAGAAACTCCTTATGGAAGCTTCGGGCTCCGTAGTCAGGAATTCCTCTTTGGCTGGTTGATAATGATTCTTCTTCCAATAGTATCTGATCTTCTTGCCAATGCAAAAGGGAAAGGGAAATTCCCGGAGAATATCGAGTAATATCGAAGTAAAGGCTTGAACTTTTTCAGGGCGGGATATACTCCCGCCCTGTCTTCTAGAATTTGTTTGAGAGCCTGTCCATAAACATCTCGTTAAGCCTTAGAAGCTCTGTGTCCTGAATGATCCACAGCCTGTTAGGATTAAAATCAATGTTGTTGGGCACATTGTTGAAAGGTGAAGGGAAGATGACAGCACCCAGGAAATTGAAGTAAACCGATAGACCGAACAGGAACACGAAAAGAATCCGAGTCCAGAGTTTCGGCTTAACATACCTGCTCCATCCTTCTGCAAGGAAAAGCACCATGATGGGGATGTACTCGGAAAGATATCTGTACCCGAAACAGTGACCGGCATACCATCTCTCCCAGATAGTATAGATGATCAGAGTAAGGAAGAATCCCACAGAAAGATATCTGTAAAGAATGTTCCCTCCCTTTTTGAAAACATCCTTCACCATATACAAAATAGAGAAGATGAACACAGGAGTGAAAACAAGCAGTCCTCTTGCAGGCGAAAGAAGAAGACCGGGAATGCCCAGCCAGGGATCTGTAGTGAATTTTCCACTCTGCCCCTGCCCCAGAGAAAGCAGGGAACCCCAGTACTCTAGAGAATACCATGCCAGAAAAGCCATGGGAATCAAACTTGTTAAGAGCAGAGGAAGTATATCCTTCCTTCGACGGTGAAAAGTGTAAGCATAGAACGGAAGAACTATAAGACCATTTACAGGTCGGTTAACGCACATCAGAGCGAAAAAGAACCCCGCCCATGCAAAAGCTTTTCTGTTCTCGCTGAAGAACAAAAGCATTCCTGCACTAAGAAACAAAATGGACGGACCGTGCTGCCATGTTCCCCTGGCTGTCACACTCCACACAAGAGTACCGGATGCAAACACAATTGCAAGAAGTGTCGACAACCCGATTGAAAACTTTTTCTTAAGCAGAATATGGAACATCAGCACAGTGGAAAGCGCAGCGATGAGCGACATGGACACCAGATTAAGAGGTAATAATTTTTCCTCTATATCAATACCCGCAATATCTGCTGCAAAGAACACAGGAACATTCACCATGCCTGCAACAACTGAATAGAGATTGACTATTCTACCTCTGGAGACAGTGAAGGAATAGGGCATCTCCTCACCCTCGGCAAAAAATTCGTTGAAGTCAAAATTGCCTTCTCGGATCAGAGTAACCGCAAGAAGCTCTGATGCAACAGTATCGCCGGATCCAAGATATGACGACATGGAAATGTATATGGAAAATGGTACCAGAAACAACAGAACAGAAGCAATAATTCTGTTCCGTATGGTGTCAGCCGGTTCTGTGAATTTCATCATTAAGCAAATCCAATCTCTGGTCAAGTTCCTGAAAACGCCTGGTTACCACATGAAGAATCCCCCCCACAGAGACAGAAAGAAGTCCCGCAAGGGCAAGCCCAATGGAAAAAGTAGAAGCAAATGCATGCGGTCCGTCACCATTAACTTTGTAAAACCAGAAAAGACCGGAAGCCAGAAGTTCTATCAGCCCAAGGCCCCCAAAGAAAGAAAGTGGCTTGTAGTAGCAGAACAAAGAGATCATCTCACTAAGTATTCTTACACCGTCCCTGATGATACTTATCTTGGAATTGCTGCCAGAAGGCCTTGGTCGCAGATCTACCGGAACTTCAACTATCCGGAAACCCCTGTTCAAAGCCATTATTGTAAGCTCAGTCTCGATCTCAAAACCTTTTGAAAGTATCTGCATTCTCTTAACGAAGTCCCTGGTCATCACCCTGTATCCTGACAGAATATCTGTAAGATCCGAGTGGAAAAGAGTGTTAATGGTCTGCTTGAAAAAAATGTTACCAAGTCTGTTCTGGATACGGAATTTACTGTTTGCCGATCTGCTGAGCCTGGTGCCTACAACGATGTCTGCAGTATCATCAAGAATTGGAGCAAGCAGAGAAACAGCTTCTTCAGCGGGGTATGTATCATCTCCATCTATAAGAATGTATATGTCTGCCTCAATCTTTCTGAAGGCTTTTCGCACGGCAATTCCCTTGCCCCGCTGTTTCTCGGTAATTACCACAGCCTTATTTTTCAGAGCAATGGCAGCAGTTGAATCTGTGGAATTGTTGTCAATTACATAAACGTCTGCATCTGGAAGAACCTTCCGGAAATCGGTGATCACTTTGCCTACCGTGAGTTCTTCGTTGAGACAGGGAATAACCACAGCTATTTTTTTCAAGAACATCCCCCTGAATAAAAGCTTTATCGTTTATAAAACACCAGGTCTCTATTTCTCTGCGAGACTGTTTTCGTAACGAACATAGTTCGCATAGAGCCAGCTGCCAAGCTGTTCTATTCCCGGTGACGGAAAAGCAGGAGCAACTATTCCCTTAAAATATCCGCTAATGTATTTGTGAAGAACACCGCCTTTCCGAGTCTGACAGGGAATGCCCTCTCTTATTGCAGGTTATTGACAGCACACAACTCTCTAAGGTATCGTCATACATGCAGGATAGAAGTCTTAAATGATCAACACCGGAGGTGCAAAAGGGGAGGGCAGCTCTGGGCCCTGCAGTTTGCACATATCACATGGTTTCGCCCCGCCGGGGAGTTGTTCATGGGGAAAAGTCAGGACACGAGAGATCAGCTGCTTAATGAGATAGACGATCTTCGCAGGCGTAACTCGCTTCTTGAAACAGAGAACCAGTCTTTGTCCGATCTCATGTGGGAATTGGCCAGATTCAAGATCATATCAGACTCTGCGGAACAGGGTAATGCCACTGTAGCTCTGGGTGGAAAAATAATCTACATCAACGACTACTTCGCCAGGAGGCACGGCTACACACCTGAGGTATTGCTTGGGCAGAACCTCTCCATATTCCACACGACAAAACAGATGGAAAAGGTTGATAAGATCAACAAGTCCATGGCTCACAGCGGCAGCTATGGCCCTGTTGAAGTAGAACATGTTCACAAAGACGGTACAGAGTTCACCATGTTAATGAATGGTGTTTACATTAATGACAGAAACGGGAAACCTGAGTACATTGCAGCCTCTGCCACAGACATTGAGAAGTGGAAACTTGCAGAGAAGAACAAAACCCTGCATCTTGAGTTTCTTGAAAATCTAAATCTCATAGATACTGCTATTCAAAGATCTGCTGATCTTGAACAGATGATGTCAGATGTATTGCAAACCGTACTTAAAATGTTCGAAACAGATCGAGCCTGGCTTCTATATCCCTGCGACCCTGATGCTGATTCATGGACGGTTCCCATGGAATGCACCAGACCGGAGTATCCGGGAGCACTTGCTAAGGAACCAAACTTATATAAC
>JAGLQD010000590.1 GCA_023136985.1 Candidatus Sabulitectum sp.
TTGGTAATTTCGGTGCGGTTCTTTTTTGTGACGCCGGGGGTATATGGACCGATATTCAAGAGATATCTTCCAGTACAGCAGGTTTTGGAATAGGAGCAGGCATTCGCTACAACACTCTGATCGGGCCTATCAGGGTCGATTATGGTTTTGCTCCCACCTGGGAGAATTCACTCAGAAGGGGAAAGGTGTATTTTGCCATCGGCCAGGCCTTCTAGCAGAAGAAAAGCACCGGGTTGTTTAGCCACAGGTCTTATGATAGCGGCACTGCTTGGTGTGGTATTCTATCTTCTGTTGTCCTCAGGCTCGCTGAGTGGTTTGATACATCTGATAGTTCTCAAAGCGACTTCCGGGAATCCGGAAGCTGTTCATGTCTACGGAGGAAGAACGGATCTATTCACTTACATAAGAGCTGATTCTGTTCTAGTTGTGAATGACAGAGGTCTTAGTGTTGCTGTTTTTGGTGCGGATGTAAAAGGCAGTGTATTTGATTATCTTGTGAAAAGTGATGTGGAATGTGTTTTTGTGGACAGCCTGGTTATTGATACTCCACGACCTTCAGATGAACAATCAGATTCAACTCTTGCACCGATCTTTCACGGAACACTTGCGGGGATGGTAACAAGAGCTGATACGATCAAGGTTTTCTACGGCAGAGTGATAGACCCGGGTGGTCTGGTTCTGGTTGATTCCATGATGCTTGATGCCAGAATAGTAGATATCAAAGATGTGGAACTGGATGTGAGAAGAGCATCGGCCTTTATTCCTCTATTCGGAGCGGTGCAGGGTATGGGTTCTTTGTTCATAGACTCATCCCGAACCACGCTTGAAGACTTTGCTGTTCATTGTCCTCCAGGATCATTTCTGCTTTCATGCCATCTGGACATAGACAGCACATTCGCCCTTACTTTCAATGGAGCTGCTTCCACTGCGTACATACCTGACGCTCCATTGGTGACTGCATCGGTTGTGGGTCATGGTGCAGGAACAATAATGAATCCGCTGGGATTGTTAACCTTCTCGGATGGGGTTTTGAATTATCAGGATCAAACAATAAATTTCTCAGCAGACAGTATAATTTCTTCAAGGAAAGAATGTGCTCTGCACGGTTTTCTTATTTCTGCAGATGGACTTGATCTGAACGCTTCCGGTGATCTGAATTTCTCTGACCTGGCA
>JAGLQD010000591.1 GCA_023136985.1 Candidatus Sabulitectum sp.
CATCTGCAACTGTAAATGCACAGATTAGTGGATCAATCAAACATGATGGAGATTCTTCTCCGTACAGCAGGGTTGGCAAAGGGATTTATACTTTGTCTAGCAGAGTAAAACATCTTCAATCAAATGCCCAAGAAACGAAAATCTCAAAGATTAATTTGGATGAATCAGAAGACCAATATGATCTTGTAAGTTCTTTCGGGATGTTTTGGAAAAGAGAATATGTAAGTTGGAAATCTAATCCAAAATTACTTGGGATGCAGCAGATTGGTGCAATTCCAGTTGACTTTAACAAGCAGCGTGGGATTTATCTTCTTTATGACGGTAGAGAAGTTATTTATGTTGGACGGACAACGGAGAGGCCTCTCGGTAAGCGCCTGTATGAACACACAATAGATCGAATGTCGGCAAGATGGGACAGATTCTCTTGGTTTGGATTGCTTCCGGTATCTGATAGAGGTGATCTAGGTGTACTACCAGAGAATTATGATGGATTGAAAATGATACCAGCCCTGGAAGCAATTTTGATCGAGGCACTTGAACCCCGCCAAAATAGGAAAAGAGGAGATGACCTTGCCTCTGTAGAGTACATACAGAAAGAAGATCCTGAGATCATCAAAAGAAAAACAAAAGCAATTATGGAAGCAGCACTGAGTAAGCTATGAGCGATAAAAGAAAAGAAGATTAGTAAATGCGCGATGATTTTTCAAGTGGAGTGAAAATGATACTTGCGCATAGAGTAGGCTTCAGATGTTCTAAACCTTCTTGTCGGGCGTTAACAGTAGGCCCTGGAATGTCCAGCTTAAATGCAAAGGTTAATCTAGGGGTTGCAGCTCATATTACTGCTGCATCATCTGGGGGGCCGAGATACGATGTTACTCTTTCTTCTGAGGAACGGTCATCTGTGAAAAATGGAATTTGGCTGTGTGAAAACCATGCAAAAGAGATTGATTCAGATTGTGAGAAATACACCATAGAGATTCTTAATTCATGGAAGCATGATGCTGAGTATGATGCAAGTTCACTCTTAGGTGTCCCAATATCTGAACAATCGTTCTTTGCCAATGCTGAAGTCATTGTTCACAGATTGGAAAGTAATAAGATCGCTGTGTCCGGATCGACAAATTTGCCTGAAGGTACAAACCTTTGGGTGAAATTACATGTACCTACCGCTGGCCATAAAATGAAAACATGCAAAGTGACCATATCTGATGGGGCATTCCTTGCCGGTGA
>JAGLQD010000592.1 GCA_023136985.1 Candidatus Sabulitectum sp.
ATATTGTTAAAATCATGGGCTATTCCACCGGCAAGAACACCGAGACTTTCCAGTTTCTGTGCTTGCTGCACCTGCTTTTCCAGTTCCTGCTTTTCCAGTTCGGCGTTTTTGATACCGGTGATATCGTGAGAGATGACCACAGCACTGTTAATGTTACTATCTTTCTCTAGAAGAGGGAGATAGGTAACAGCCATATAGCGATTTCCTGTTTCCTTGAAAGAGAACCAGGACTCATAATTGACCTCTGTTCCCGAGAAGCACATGTCTAAATTTGGCTTTACCAGTTTGTCGAAAATCTTTGTGCCCAGCAGGTCGGCAACATTCATGCCAATGATCTGTGGCGCAGGTAATCCATGGGCATCGGTGTATGCCTTGTTCACATAACGATAAGTGTAATCATACCCTACTACGGAAATATGATCCTGACTTGCCTCAAGAATGCGATCGCCCAGAAGCAGTTTGTTCTCTGCCAGCCTGCGGCTGGTTATGTCTTCACCGGCAGACAGATGTCCTGTGATCTCTCCGGCCTCGTTTCTAAGGGTTGTGTTGTGCCAGGCAATAAGGCGTTCCTGGCCGCTTTTTGTTAGAACAGGGTTCTCATAAACCTCAACCGGTTTAAAATCACCGTGCATTATCTGTCTTGCTACACTTCTTACAGCTTTGCGCAGGTGAACAGGCAGGAAGTTGTCAAACCAGTTCTTTCCCACAATGTCTTCTTCTTTCCAGCCCAGAACCTCACATGCTTTTCTGTTGGCAAGGGTAACGGTGCCTTTTGTGTCCAGAGCAATAAACATTACATTCGCAAGTTCCAGATAGTTTGAGGCTTTTTCCTTTTCTGCTATGAGCAGTTTCTCAGCTGCTTTCTGTTGTGTCATGTCCATTATTGCTGTAGCCCTGACCAGCCCTCTGTTCTTAAGGGGAATCAACTTGGCACGGATGGATATGGGAAATTTAGACCCGTCTTTTCGGATCCCAACAGCTTCATAAGGCTCCAGTATTCCACCCAGCATGTGTTTTTGTACAATGTCATGGCTTTCCGGTGCTATTACCACTGTGCCGAACACTCCTATGAACTCTGACCTGTCTTCCCATCCGAACATCTCCGCGGCAACCTGGTTGGCGTCCAGACAGATCCCGTCTTTTGAGAAGAAAATTGCCTCCACTGAAGCATTGGCAAGGCTTTGGAATCCTTCCTCGCTTTCTCGAAGGTTTCGGAAGAGAAGCAGACTGCTCAGGGCATCTGTGAATCTGTGTCCTATCTCTCTGAACAGGTCGATTTCCTCCACTGTCCAGTCTCTGGCCTGTGAACACTGATGCAACCCGAACAACCATGAACTTCCTGTTTTGGGATGGATAGCGATCTGCATCTGAGATTGAACTGAGAAGAGTTTGTCATCTGTTTCAGTGTTCACTGCGATAACATCATTTGCGTCAAGGGCTTTTTGGCACAATACGCGATGTTCTTCTGTCATGGGAAATTTTTTGCCCTTAGGAACGGCGCATAAATAACTTCAC
>JAGLQD010000593.1 GCA_023136985.1 Candidatus Sabulitectum sp.
TGAGTGTCTTGAACAGGCTTATCTGGTTGCTCAGAAACATGTTATCGATCTTGATGAGATAGCCCGCTGGTCTGCTGGAGAGAGTAAGACGGAGGAGTTCGAGAAAATAAAGGAATCTTTGATCTTTACCCACGGTGACTGATCTGATTAATTACAGACCTTTCAACCTTTCAAGTTTGGCAGCATATCTGTTCGATAGGTCTCCACTACGGGGTCGAGAGAATTTGTTTCATCGGAATCATTGCTTTCCATTGCGGTTAAGCATAATTCACAATAAGTTTTCCCGGATTCCCCCCATATTGTTTGGCTCGACAGGGAAGGAGCTTCTTGAATAAAATAGAAGATTTCTATCTGAATTATCTTGGTGTAAATGCGCAGGAACTTGCTTCCGGAGAGAGAGTATTTTCATCGGATCTTAGAGGGAAACCGGAATCTGAGTTGACCTGTAATGTGCATGATCTAATCGTTTCAGTCTTTAATGATAATCTTATTCACTCCGTTAATGAGGATATGCTAAAAAGCTACTGTCATCTTGCGCCAAGACAAGTGTCGACTGATCTTTTAGAACTGGTTGATGATGCCTTCTTCAAAGTCTGTAAATACCGATACTACTGGATATCAGAATGGTTTAGATACTCCACAGATGAGTCCCATGATTTAACTCAGGATGTTACGGTACTTACCAGCAGTCATCGAGAGATGATCGAGGCAAGAAAACAGGTGAGAAGAGGCCATCTGTTCAGAGATCGAGTCTGGGAGAAAGCCTATTTCCCGCTGCTGCTTGAAGGTAGACTGATGGCAGTGATCAGGGATAGTAAGATCGTATCTTACAGTTCTGTTACATACATGCCTTTTGGTGCTGCCAATATCGCTGTGTGGACTGACCAGGAACACAGGAAAATGGGATATGGGGCAAACTGTGTTATGCAGGCGGTGAACTGGTGTAAGGATAATAACAGAATACCCATATACCTGGTTTCAACATTGAACATTGCATCGATCAGATTAGCTGAAAAACTAGGTTTCAACAGATTCGCCAGTGAAATACGAACTACTGTTAACACTTCCCTGAACAGGTGAATCCTGTTCCAAACACTATCTTCAGGGAAGTTAGAATGCAAAACAACAGTGAATATATTGATATGTAACTTGTTAGGGCTGGAAGGCAATTCTGATGGAAACAGAACATGTATTTGGTATGGTATCCTGATTCTTAGGAATCAATACGCTCTGCAAGCTCTTTAATCTGAGGAGGGTCTAATTCCCCGCCCCTCGGGGCGAACAGTCGGCTTTTGTATTCTTGGTTTCTCTTTGCTTTGGCTTTTAGATACCCCGCCCCTTGGGGCGGTCGGAGTAGTCATTCGCTTCTGTAACGACATCAGGGTGTGTGAGTGGCAGCAGATGATTTCCACCGGATCCAGGATCCGAGCATGTGAGTATACCCTTGATGGCAATAGGTTTTCTTATGCCTGCTGTAAAGGTCTCTCCCGGGAAGTCACTTGACAATTATCTTACTTAAAATGATTATTGCATTATAGGAGGAGAATCATGTACAGCATGTTATCACTCTTGATTCTGTTACTTTTGGCATATGCATTATCCGCAGATTCATTAACCCAGACAAACTGGTCCGGCGGAGGCGGTGTGCATGGCCCTGTGAACTCCTGGGACAGCACATTCTATCAATCCACTTCAATGAATTTCAGTGCCATTGGCGTTCTACAGTCTGGAATTCTGCCGGAACTGATCGAACACATTCCTGACATAAACACCGGAGCTGGCATGAAACATGCCTTGTGGGGAGACATTGACCTTGACGGTGACATAGACCTGCTTGAAGTTACTGCAGGCGATAGCATTTTCTGGCATGAGCATCCGTCTGTTTCCGGTGGGTGGATATCCCACTACTCAGCGTCTCCGGGAAGTGTGATATCCGTTGACCTTATTGAATTTGAGTCAGGTACGCCAGCATGGGTAGTTGATTACAACTACAACGGAACAGCGATTGTAGCCTTGTATTACCTGTTGGGCGGCTACGTCATCGGTTCACTTGGAGACGCTGACTACACTACTGGTGTTACATCAGGGGATATCGATGGGAATGGCTCTTCCGATATTATTGGTTGGCAATGGGGTTATGATGAGATTTGGGTCTGGTGGTCATGTAATCCTGATTCCGCAGAACTCCTGTTTATGCCTCACACCCCCATCAGTGTATTTGTCTTCGACGGTGATGGGGATGGCGATTTAGACATGGCGGTGAACAAGTCCTGGTATCCGGAAACTGTAGTTTACTGGAATGATGGCGACTGGGTGCCAACAATAGTTACAGGTCTCTTTTATGCAAGCGGGATTGATGCCGGGGACATTGATGGAGATGACTATTGTGAACTGACCGCTGTGGCAAGCAGTACTCAAATGCTGTATAAGAATGTTGGAGGCTGGGAAGGAGAAGTCCTTACAAGCGGATCCAATCTGTGTGCCTTTATCGATCTGGACAATGATGGTGATATGGATGTTTCAGGGTTCGGAGGTACCAGCTTTCATCTCTTCTACAACTGCGACCAAAGTGGCAACCTGTTTCATGCTGACTACAATACTGGATTTACAGGCGACCAGCTGGATTGTGCAGATATGAACCTTGACGGTCAGGAAGATTTGATACTTACCAATACTGGCACAGGTCAGATAAGGTGGTATGAACATTGTTCTATGTACCAGCCAATCAGTTCACTGGAATCCAGTATTCTTAATCTCGATTCAGATCCAGGCTGGGGGTACCTGGATTGGAATGCGGTAACACCTGAAGGAACCTCTGTATCATTTCTTGTTCGGGCATCTGATGATTATACCGATATGGGGCCCTGGTCGGATACTCTATATGCTCCTTGCAGTTTGCAGGGCATTCTGTCAGAGAATGAAAACTACTTCCAGTATAAGGCTGTTCTTGCAACATCTGATCCCGATACCACACCTACTCTGACGGATGTTACTGTAACCTGGGATCCCATGGGTATTGAGTATCAGTTCAACACTGCTCTACTTCCCTTTTTATCCAATCCAGTTTCTGGAACTGTGCAGATCAGATTCATTCTTGGGGATGCCGCTCCGGTTGAAATATGTATCTTTGATTTAACCGGGCGTATGGTCAATACTGTTCTCAAGGAGGCGGTACCTTCTGGAAATCATTCGGTTTATCTTGACGTGCAGACACCTGGTATCTACTTCTGCAGGATGACCTC
>JAGLQD010000594.1 GCA_023136985.1 Candidatus Sabulitectum sp.
CAATCTTAATAGGAATATCCATCCCAAGATCGCTACCGCCATATGCATCTAGAATTTTTGGAGAGACTTCGTTCAGCCGGGCTGGGACATAGGGTGGATTGGAGATAATTATGTCAAAAGTGCCTTCCAGATTCTGCCAAAGATCAGATTTGACTATGTTGATTTTACCGGGAGAGTTTATCTCAGAAGAAACAGCGGCATAGTCAATAGCACGCTGACTGATCTCAGCAGCAACAATTGAATCGCATCTATTCAGCAAATTGTAAGATTGAATGGATGTTCCTGCGCAAAGATCAAGCCCTCTGTGAAAAGTTTCAGAGATATCGAGTCTTCTGTTAACAAAAGAAATAAGTTCTGTGGAGTCTCCACCTACATAGACGTAAAAATCAGTCTCTCTGCTGGAGCCTTCGTCATGATCAGAAACAAAAAGAAAGTTGCTCCATGGAACAAATCTTACATTACTTATAATTCCATCCGAATTTATCAGCAGGCCTTCAATAATCAAGGATTCATATAAATCAAGACCCAGCAAATCTATGGCTTCCTTTTCTGATATTTTGTGATGTAGAAAAAACAGGAAATACGCACTTCTCAACTTAGGTTTTCCCCTCAGGAACCTATTCGCTAAAAAAAGTGGAATAGCAGAAGGAGCAAAGCATTGACCTGTTTTGTTCTTAAGATAAAACAATCTGGGCAATTCAAGAATTACTTTCCAGAACGGTCTTTTCAGGGATGGGATGCTCTGAGTTGAACAGTAATCAACACCATTGAGCCGTACGGTAATTTGTTTCAGCTTCAGAAGGCTGAAACTACCATTTGTCTTGTCGCTCCTCATTAACCGAACATACTAGGTTATCCATTAACTTCACAGGTCTTCAGTCGTATTTGTAAGTAAATGTTTGTGCTCCCCAGGAGTTTATTTTCAAAGACGGGCATATATTTCGTGAGGATATGTAAGACACTTTCCATATCTTAAGCTGACATGAGAAGGCGAATCAGCTATCTTCGGCGCTGAGCTGAGTAAAGGAGAAGTGAAATGAAGGTAGCTCTGGTCTATCCCAGGTTCCAGTGGTTTGAATACAATGGTCTTTCCGAGCCTCTGGGCGTTATGCATCTTGTTAGCGCGCTCAGGGAGGCAGGGCATGAGCCAGTGTACATGGACTATTCTTTCTGTACAGAGATCACCGACCTGGATCATCTTGTTCAAGGTGCCGGCATTGTTGCTGTTGCCATATCTGCTGCTGCAAAACTGGAGAGAGCTTCTTTTGTTACAGATCACCTCAGAACAGTGGTACCTGACGCCCTGTTCGTGGTGGGCGGCGCCTATCCAAGTATTTTTGCAGACAAATCCATTGAAGGAACAGGTGCTGATGTTGCCATGCTCGGGGAAGCAGAAGAGGCAATTGTAGAACTTGCAGACGTTGTTCAAAAGGGTGAGGATTATAAAAGCATGAGAAACCTCGCCTATCAACTTGAGGATGGATCATTCAAAGAGAATCCCAGAAGGCCAGTTCCCCATGTTCTTGATGATATTTCATTCCCGGCTCGTGATGTGGTAGACTACGATTCCTATCTTGCAACTGGTATGTCGGAGTATGGAATGGTGACCACAAGGGGATGTCCATTCAAGTGCATTTACTGCAAACCAAGCACTGATCTGATCTACGGTGGTGGCATAAGGTATCGGTCTGCAACTAATGTTGTTGATGAGATACGAGAACTTGCAGCGTTAAGAAAGACTTCCTGTATCAGAATATTTTTCAAGGATGACACTATTACAATGCATCCTGTCAGCTGGTTTGAAACATTCAGAGATGAGTTGAAGAAGGCTGAAATTGATCTTGAATGGCACTGCAACAGCAGGGTTGATACGGTAAGCCGTGACAAGATCAGGGTTATGAAGGAAAGTGGCTGTCATGTGATATCTTTTGGTGTAGAGAGTGGAAGTCAGAGAATTCTTGATTTTTACAAGAAGGAAACCACGCCGGAACAGGCTGTGGAAGCTTTCACATGGTGCCATGAGTTTAAAGTTGAAGCCACTGCCAACCTGATGATCGGTTTCCCATTGGAGACTGATGATGATTTGAGGGCTACATACGAATTGCTTAAGAAGCTTAAGCCGGATGATATCATTGTTTACTTCTCAACGGCCATACCGGGCAGATATATACACGACTGGGCAGTAGAGAACGACTACCTGGCCAGCGATACCAATCCGGAACTTCTTGATCCTGCACGAAACAGAGCTCACGAGGTCATGAACATGCGTCTTCCTCACATGAGTGTTGAAGATGTTATCTCATGGAAACACCGGATCGAGAGATATCGCAGCTGGAGGAAAGTGACGAGCTTCAGCAATATCCGTCGCTGGACCGGCGAGCTGCTTTCGGAACCGGGAAAAGCCATGGGAAAGGCAGGCCGTGTTCTTCGGGGCTTCAAAGGCCAGGGAGACTGACCCTCCACTTCCAGAATTAATCAAAATGTTGTATACTCGCCTCTAGAGAGCCACTACATGTTCCGTTATTCCAGAGGAATGATATGGACACACAGTATGTGGGGGCGTAAGTTACACAGCAATCAAGATATGGTGGTATAATGAGCGGGAACACCGCAGTACAGTATGACGAAAGCAAGATCAAGACCCTTTCATCCATAGAGCATATTCGACTGAGAACAGGAATGTACATTGGCCGTCTGGGAGACGGATCAACTGTTGATGATGGCATCTACGTTCTTCTGAAAGAAGTAATAGACAATTCCGTAGATGAATTCATTATGGGCCATGGAAAGCGTATCCGAGTAAAGCAGAGCGGTCGAACCTGTTCTGTGCGTGATTACGGAAGGGGAATCCCTCTTGGAATGCTCTTTGAATGTGTTTCCCAGATAAATACCGGAGCCAAGTACAACACCGATGTTTTCATGTTCAGTGTGGGGCTCAACGGAGTTGGAACAAAGGCTGTGAATGCTTTGTCCGAACACTTTATGGTCTCTTCATACAGAGAAGGCAAGTGCAGAAGAATAGTTTTCTGCCGGGGAGAGGTTGTCGAGGATACTACAGAGGAAACGAAAGAACGCAACGGTACATATGTAGAGTTTACCCCGGATCATGAGATATTTGGAAGCTTTGCCTTCCACGAGGTCTTTCTGGAGAAGAGAATCAGGCATTACGCTTTCCTTAACTCCGGGCTGAAGATTCAGTTCAACGAGAACACATACCAGTCGGAGAACGGTCTTCAGGATCTTCTTGAGCACGAGGCAGGTGAAGAAGCGGTTTACCCGGTCTTTTACTTCAGGTCAAAAACTCTGGAATTCGCCTTTACTCACACAAATTCCTATGGAGAGAGATATCTCTCATTTGCAAATGGTCAGTATACAAGTGCTGGAGGTTCTCATCTCTCAGCATTCAAGGAAGGGCTTCTTAAAGGAGTTAATGCCTACAGCTCCGAGAAATTTACCGGAGATGATGTCCGGGATGGAATTATAGCAG
>JAGLQD010000595.1 GCA_023136985.1 Candidatus Sabulitectum sp.
AATTAACTGTTCTTCTAAGCATTGCTACAGCGTTAACTATCTCTTTCCAGCTTCTACCGTAATGGAAAGAACCGGCAACACCTATGATCAAATGGTCACTTTTTACCGTTGGCCTCTCTGCTCTTTCCAGGAAATCCGGAAGAAAGCCCATTCTGATCACTTGCTTGTCAGGTGCCAGCTTTTCTATCTTCTGCTTTGCGGTATCACTCAGTACTGCTATAATTCTGCTCGAAGAGATCAGTTTTCCAGCAAGAGGGTTATTCCTCAACCGTTCATCGTATTCTGAAAAGCTCTTTGCTTTCTTGCCCATTCTCTTAAGAAACGCTTCTGATCGATCTCCGTAATCATGTAACGCGTGATCATTATAGCTTGCCCAGTTGCTGGAGCTGTGTGCCTGGTCTCTAAGAACATGATGCATATTTGTTTCATGGAACAGACTGGTACCACCGTATTCCAGCAACACTTCAATGACCTCACGACAGTGGGGGGAATTGCCGATCTGATATATCACCGGGACATTGAAATCACCGGATTTCAACTCTGAAATGGGAATACAGTGACAACCCTTAACGGGATTTGCGAAAGAAGGGTAAGCCAAAGTCCACTCTACTATTTCTTTTGTGAGAAATACTATTCTTTTCGCGTAGTCTGCAAGGCCTGTTGGCTGTGGAGGAAATGGAGTAACCAGCATAGCTCTAATCATCTTTCGATGCCCTTCCAGCTTCTGATCCGGAAGGCCAGCAACTGCTGAAACATCTCAAAAATAGCACCAAATTTAACCAGCGCGATAAATCCGTTTCTTGTACTCTCGAAAGAAACGGTACCTGCCCGTCTTTCGTAGTGGCTCACCGGTACCTGCACAACCCTGTATCCCATATCTCTTGCCAGAGTGAGTATTTCAAAATCGATAACACCGCAAGTGGATTCAGGTTTAATTTCATTAAAGATAGTAGCTCTATAGAGTTTAAAAGATGCATCAACATCTTTAAAGCCCCTGAGAAAAAGCATCATCGTCAGTGTAGTCCAAAGCAGCGAATATCCAAGACGCATTCCAGGATCTTTCCTGTTGCGCCTGAATGCTGATACAATATCAGCGTCTTCTCGACGCTCCCAGACAAGATCAAGCTCTTCCAGGTCAAACTGACCGTCACAATCCGTGTAAAAGATCCATTCCTTAGTGGATTGCTCAATGCCGGTTCGAACTGCACTTCCAAAACCTGAATTTTTTGCGTGTGAGACAAGTCTGATCCTTGAATCCTCTTTAGACATCGCAACGGTAAGATCAGCTGTTGAATCTGTAGATCCATCATCCACAACGATGATCTCCCAGTTGTTTCCTGCTGTCCTTTGAAGAACTTCCCGAGCACTGGAAACCATGAACTCTACATTTTCTTCCTCATTGTATGCGGGAAAGAACAGGCTTATTCCTTCATTTGTAATTTGGACCCCCCTGGAAAGTGAAAGCTTTACCTTAATGGGGAATATTAGCCTAAAAGTATTTTTCTACAACAGAACAGTGACTTCAGGAAGCTACTGTTTGCAGGACACTAATGGTTGCTGTGCTCTTTACCGCTTCGACCATATCAAGTTCAAGTAGCTTCCTCATTTCCCTGAGCACTCCATTTTCCCTCAATCTTACTGCATCAGCTGTCTCGGTTGCCTTAATGAACATACATCCTTCAATTCTGGCTCTGTTGCAGTTCTCGATTCTGAACAAAACCGGTTTAGTCATGC
Organism: Candidatus Sabulitectum sp.; assembly: GCA_023136985.1. Classification (GTDB taxonomy): domain Bacteria; phylum Fermentibacterota; class Fermentibacteria; order Fermentibacterales; family JCC-6; genus Sabulitectum. Next base: position 1,735 of record JAGLQD010000595.1, read on the forward strand.
CTTGCCCTTTTAGATAGAACATGCCTGACTCCAGAATGACCATAGCTGCTCTTGAACTTGTATCCAGGACAATTGCCGTTGTTTTTTTTCCATTTCTTTCTTCGACTGCACCCCAAACCGCATCTGCCTCGTGATCCCCTTTTTCCGTCTGAACAGACCATCTGTTTCTCATTTTCGTCACCTCCGCTCTTACTATACTGAAATTCAGGTCAGATGTAAACACCTGTTTACCTACTGGCTATAAAGCGTCGAGTCTTATGGTTACGACCTTTATATACTGAATTATTTCTTCTGGAGAAGGATCAGGTGTCCAATTTATCTCTAAGGAGATAGATGAGTTCAAGAGCTCTCCGCGGGGTGAGACTGTCAGGCTCCATCTTTCTTATCTCTTCAAGAACCGGATGCTCAGGATTTGCCAGAGGTAGTGTCATCTGACCAGTCTGATCCCTGCTGCTTGATGGAAGAAGGTGTTTCCCGGATTCCAGATCCTGAAGAACTCTTCTGGCTCTTGCCAGAACAGATGCAGGCACACCTGCCATTGCTGCAACATGAATTCCATATGATCTGTCAGCAGAACCTTCTTCCACTCTGTACAGAAAAGCAATCCTGTTTCCAGTTTCCCTGACGATTACATTCGCATTGGAACACAGGGGCAGTCTGGACGCAAGAGAGGTTAGTTCATGGTAATGAGTGGCAAAAAGAACAAGAGGTCTGTGCTCTATGTTGTCATGAAGGTACTCAAGCATAGCCCACGCTATTGAAAGACCATCATAGGTGCTGGTGCCTCTTCCCACTTCATCAAGAACAGCCATGCTGAATTCAGTACTTCCATTGAGCAGAGCAGCGGCCTCAGTCATCTCTACGAGAAATGTGGACTGTCCCCTGGTTAAACGGTCTCCTGAGCCAATTCTTGTATAGATCCTGTCCACAGGACTGAATTTCATTGACTCCGCTGGTACAAATGATCCACTCTGAGCCAAAAGCACCAAAAGAGCAGCCTGTCTCAGGTAGGTGGATTTTCCCGCCATGTTGGGGCCTGTAACCAGAAGAATTCTTTTTTCTCTGTTTAGAATGATATCATTGGGAACACACTCTCCAACAGGCAGCAGATCCTCAAGCACAGGATGCCTCCCAGCAACGATCTCCAGCATTGGATCAATAGAGAGTTCAGGTTTTACCCATCCCTTTTCAGCTGCGATGTTTGCAAGGGAGCAGAGAACATCCAACCGCGATAAAGTGCGTCCTGCACTCTTAACACGGCCCACCGATGAAGCGATCCTGTGCAGAAGCTCACTGAATATCTCTGTTTCAAGAACTGCGATATTCTCATCTGCATTTAAGATCTTTTCTTCCATCTCCTTCAATTCCGGAGTAATGAACCGTTCACCGCCCACAAGGGTCTGCTTTCTGATAAAGTAATCCGGTACCAGATGCTTGAAAGAATTTGATACTGACAGGTAATAGCCGAATACCCTGTTGTACCCCACGGTGAGCTTTGCAATACCGGTGCTCTCTCTTTCCCGCTCCAGCATCTTATCCATCCACAGCCTGCCACCGTTCTTGACTTCTCTAAGTCCATCTAGTTCTGAAGAGAATCCTTTTCTGATGTATCCACCATCAGATGCCCTGGCCGGAGGGTCGTCTGAAAGAGTCCTGTCTATGAGCTCTGCAATATCCTCGAGAGCATCCATCTGTGATACTTCTTCGAGAATTGAGGAACCAGTATCAGAAAGCATTTCTTTGATTCCGGGGATAAGAAATGCAGTCTGCTGAATTGATCTCAGATCCCTTGGCGAGGCTCTAAGAGTTCCAAGTTTGCCTCCCTGACGCTCCAGATCTGTTGCCTTCTCAAGAATTCCTCTTACTTGAAGATGTTTCCCTTCTGCAATCAGCTCTTCAACGGCCATGTGCCTTTTCTGTATGACAATTGGATCCATTGGTGGAGAAATCAGCCACTGCCTCCAGAGACGGCCGCCGCCGGCGGTCTCTGTTCTGTCAGTTCTGTCTGCAAGAATAGCATTTTCCTCCCCTGGAGGTGAGTCTACTATCCCCAGAGCTCTCGAGCTTGATCTGTGAATAACCAGGGAATCACTCTGCCTGTAAACACCTCTGAAATCAAGGTGCGAAACAGTGGACCTCTTTGTGTGATCGATGTATGAAAGAAGTGCGCCGAAGGCTGAAAGAAGAACAGGACTGTCTGCAATGCCGAAACCCTGAGCTGAAGCTTTGCCGAATGTGTGACTGATCTCTCTTTCACCGGACTGCGGATCGAATTTCCAGCCCTCCAGTACCGTGACCTCGCAATTGTCAGGAACAGCTACAGGAGTATCTTCGGAGAGCAGGACTTCTCTTGGTGCCTGCCTTGCAAGCTCTGCTGCGAGCTGAGAAGATTCTAATTCTGTTGCGTGAATGTCACCTGTGGACACATCACAGAGCACAAGTGCAGATCTCCCATCAGCCACGAAAACTGAAGCCAGAAGAGCGGTTGTGCGCTCATCAAGAGCAGACCCGCTTACAAGGGTCCCAGGGGTAACGATCTCAACCACATCTCTCTTTACAAGCCCTTTGGCTTTTTTGGGATCTTCAGTCTGCTCACAGACAGCAACCCGACAGCCTGCGCGGATAAGCTTTGTTAGGTATCCATCAAGAGCATGGTACGGGAACCCGGCTAAAGGAATACCCTGGCCGGTTTCTTTGTTCTTCTGTCTTGAAGTAAGTGTTATTCCCAGAATAGATGCAACTGTTTTTGCGTCATCAAGAAAGGTTTCATAAAAATCACCCATACGAAACAGCAGCACCGAATCAGGATGATCTCTCTTCATCTTCATGTACTGCTTCATCATGGGGCTGTTCATGGAAGCAGACACATTGCCTCCTGAAAAACATCTCTGGGAACAATCATTCTTCTGCACTGCTCAGAGCCTGTTGCACACTTTTTCCCACCATGTCTATGGCATGGTCTGCAGGGAATTGGATCAACCATAAAAGCACCTTTGAAATCATTCGGCCAAAACCCGAGAGCAGGCGAAGTTGATGTAAAGATGACCTGTACAGGAACTCCAAGAGCCATTGCAATATGCGCAGGTCCTGAATCCGGTGATATCAGCAGGTCAAGTCTCTCGACTCTGCTTATCAGCTGTGATATTCCCCCTTCTCCTGCAATGGTTCTGACATCACGATATCCGCACTGCTCCACTATGTGTTCTGCAAGAGAACTGTCCTCTGAATCGCCCATTATAAGCACTTGAGCTCCTTCAATATCGGCAAAAAGACGAGCCAGCTCAGTTATAACACCTGCTGGGACCGCTTTCATGGGCCATCTTCCTCCAGCTACAATACCCACGGTAAATCTACCCTGCACAGGGGTTGCATGTCTGGTAAGAACTGGAGAAGGGTCGCCCCCGGGTGACCATGTTTTCAGGTATTCCTCTGCACGCCATGGAAGCAGGATTCCTGCACCAAGCAAAACCTTTCTTCTCAACCTTCTGCTGAAATGAAATCTTTTTACATTTCTTCCGGCAAAAGCAAGTCTCGTGGTAAGATTGTTCTGCAGATCAACAACAGTGGAAAAATTCCGGGAAATTCTTCTGAGTTCTTTCCAGTTCCCCGATAGAGGAATCGATTCTATGTTACCGGGAATTCTTTTTACAATTGGTTCGTACAGTGCACGAGAGGCAAAACTGACCTTCCCGCTCTGTGACATTGCCACGGCAGTACCGGAAGCCAGAACCACATCTCCCAGAGAATGAAGCCTTACAAGAAGATTATTTGACATTCTAGAATTGCATCTTCCAGAGAGAGTAGTACTTACCTTCCAGGGCAAGAAGAGATTCATGGGTGCCCTCTTCAAGTATTCTGCCATCCTCTATGTATAGAACCCTTGTTGCCTTCTTGATGGTACTTAACCTGTGAGCGATCACTATTGAAGTTCGTCC
>JAGLQD010000596.1 GCA_023136985.1 Candidatus Sabulitectum sp.
CAGGTGAGATTGAGACTGCAGGCAGAAAGATGTTCTGGACTCCTGTAAGCGGAGGCTGGGAACTTCATACTGTTGAGAACGGAAGGAAGCAGAAACGGTACAAACTGGAGTCAAGGGTGCTTTCCCGGTCTGAATTCATGCAGTACTGGGCTGAATCATTCAATTCTGCCGGTCTCTACAGTCTGCATCTTAACATGGTGGGTGCTCTTGGCGGAAGAGTCAGTGCCCACAACGGAAATCTGCGGATCGTGGGTGGAACAGGCAAGAAAAATTTCAAGCTAAAAGATGACTATTCTGGGAAAATAGGGGAAGCATTCGGGATTGCTCCGGAGATAGCCGAAGCAGCATGGGCAGAGCTTCAAAGGCAGAAGAAGGAAAGAAGCAATGTCTCTTCCTGAATCATCCCCCAGGGTTCTTCCAGTTGTAAGTATTTTGTACAATGATACTGAGATTCTCAGGAATTCCATACACTCTCTTCAACTGCATTTTGGTGAAATAGTTCTCTTCAGCGAACCGTATCCATTCGATATGACAGATTACTATCAGGCTGAAATGGGATCTTCAATTCTTCGAGTCTGGCTCTGTTTTTCACCCCTGCAGGATCCTTCAGAACTTCCATCGTGGAAAGAACACTGTATTGAACTGGAAGAAAAGTTTGGAAGCGGTGGTAAAAGGATGGTGAACATCGACCCCGGTTACCTGGATCACGGTAAACTTGTACTTGCAAGCTGCAAGGCGGCACCGGACAAGGTCTACATGGGCAGTGGTGTTTTTGCTCATATCTGTCTTCAGTACAAAAAGGGAGAATTTCACGGACCGGAACACAGCTTTGCCGACTTTATAGATGGAAGGTTTGATGAATTCTTCAGGTCAGCAAAGCGGTTGTTGAAGCAGCTTCTTAAAGGGTAAGACCAGTGAGGTCTACACTTGCAAGAACGGACATCGCCGGTACCAGTTCTTCATCTGCCAGGCATCCAAAACTGAATCTGAGGTGTTGTTTTCCTGCTGCGCCGAAAGCATCTCCAGGTATTGTGGCAATTCCATGCTTTTCCAGCAGAAAGTCAGCAAGAGCGTAAGTGTCAATTCCTTCCGGGGTTTTCGCAAGTGTAAAGAATCCCCCTCCTGCTTCCCTCCATTCAAGACCTCCGGCTTGTTCCATTGCTTCTCTGCACAGGTGTAAACGCTGTTCAACTTCAGCAGAACGCTTTTCCACCCACCCATGAAGATCCAGGCATTGCTCAAGAAGAATCTGTCCCGGTGTAGATGGGCAGATAACCACGGAATCCTGTACCTTCAGAGCCTCTTCCAGGATGTAGTCAGAGCCGAACAGGTAGCCCAGTCTCCAGCCGGACAGGCTGTAGCTTTTGGAAAAGCTTCCAAGGGTTAGAACGTGTTCATGATCTGTCTCTGTCCACGGGTGGTACCTGCTTCCTGTGAAATTGAATCTTTCATAGGTTTCATCAATTATCAGCATGCAGTTATTCTCGCCTGTGAGTTTTACTATTCTGCGAATTTCCTCTTCAGAAAGAGCTGCCCCTGTGGGGTTACCGGGGTTTACCAGCACCATAACCCTTGCGCCGGGTATCTTTTCTTCCAGCTTTTTCCATGGAAGGCTCCATCCAGTCTCTTCCACCATTGGAATTGAATCCAGCTGAAGGTTAGCGAACTGAATGGCAAAGACATGGTCGAAGTAGTACGGTTCCAGAACAATCGCCCGGTCACCTGGATCTGCAACTGCCATAAGGGCACTTACGAAAGCCTGACTGGCGCCACAGGTAAGGTGGAGTTCTCTTGCAGGATCAAGATTGATGCGCCTTCTGTTTCTGATCTCATTGGAGAGAGCAACTCTTGCTGACATCAGCCCCGGGTCCGGGCTGTAAAAGTGAAATCCTTTTCTATCCATTTCCAGCTTCATGGCCTCAACTGCCTGTTTTGGCGGATCATACCACGGAACAGCCTGTGCCATTGAAAATACTTCCCTGCTGCACGCCTTCATTTCCCTTACCTTGGTCATTATTGAATGAATCGGCGGCATGTGGATCTGCGCGGTTCTCTTTGATGTTCCAAGCGGCATATGACTCCCCTTTACTGTTGCAGTGTCAGTTTCCTTATGAATGATTTATAAAAGGGGGAGCAGAGAAGGGAAAGTATGAGAATTCTTGTTACTGCCAGTGGTTCTTTTCAAGAGGCTGAATTGTTAAGCCGGATGTTGATCAGTGCTGGACATGATGTTCTTCTTGGAACGTCTGGGAAGGGAGCTGTTTTTCACCCTGATGTGACAGTCTGTTATGGGCCGGCAGTTGTTGCCGTTCCAGATTCTCCCACGGTTTCTGTGATTTCTTCCGGGACCGGCAGATACTTGAGCCCGGCAGATGTTCATGTTTTTTCCGGTAGATCTCTGGTTCCGCCGGGATTTCAGGGCAGGGCAGTTGTCATCCCCGGTGCTGTGGATACCCGGAAGTTCACACCTTCGGGGAAATCCTGCGAAAAGATCATTATTGCTCCGGGGAAACTGAATCCGGAACAGGGGCACAAAACCCTGATTCGGGCAATGCATCTGGTAAAACCGGAAATCAAGGCGGTTTTTGTTGGGCAGGAAGGTTACTATTCTGTTCAACAGATGGATTCTTATGCCAGGGAGATCGGAGTAGGGGACAGAGTACAGTTCTCCGACGGAGTTGAGTATCAGCATTACTTTCCAGCCAGTACAGCTGTGGGGGTTGTTACAGGATATAGCAGGCAGCTGGAAACAAATAATGTAATTGAGTTGATGGCTTCCGGTGTTCCTCTTCTTGTGGCAGCGGCAGACTGGTCTCGAGATCTCTTTACTGATGGCGTAACAGCTCTTTTCCACTCACCGGGCAACTGGAAACAACTGGCTGGGCAGATCAATCACCTGATGGAGAACAGCGGGCTCTGTGATATGCTTTCAGGCAACGCCAGAGAGTACTGCGTGAAGCATCTTTCTTTTGAGTCTGTCGGGCAAAGGTGGACAGAAGTATTGGAACAACTTAGCTTC
>JAGLQD010000597.1 GCA_023136985.1 Candidatus Sabulitectum sp.
AGGTCTCCGAGCAGTGTAAAATTGCCCAGGCTCTTCCCCATTTTCCTGCCGTCCACAGTAACCATGTTGTTGTGCATCCAGTATCTGACAAATTCCCTGCCGGTAGCTGCTGTGGATTGAGCTATTTCGCATTCATGATGCGGAAATGAATTCTCTAGACCCCCACCGTGAATATCTATTGTTTCACCCAGGTAACGCATTGCCATGGCAGAGCATTCAAGATGCCATCCCGGGTAGCCACTGCCCCAGGGACTGCTCCATTTAAGTATGTGATCCCCACCGGCTTCCAGCCAGAGAGCAAAATCTCTTGGATCGCGCTTGTCATCAGCTATGCACACACGAGTACCGCTCTTGTGATCATCACCGATTCTGCCGCTGAGTTTTCCGTAATCAGGAAAAGATGAAACATCAAAATAGACATTGCCGCCTGCCTGATAAGCATGTCCTTTTTCCAAAAGAGTCTTAACAAGCTCAATCTGCTCGGGAATATGACCGCTGGCTCTGGGGGATATGTCAGGCCTCAAGTTTCCCAGAAGATCCATATCACGGAAGTAGCTGGCAGTATACTTCTCCGCCAGTTCCATGGGTTCAAGTTTTTCCAGTCTAGCCTGCTTCTGCAGCTTATCTTCACCGGAATCAGCATCATCAGTCAAATGACCTACATCGGTAATATTCTGCACATATCTGACTTTGTAATCCAGGTATCTGAGATATCGCAGAAGCACATCAAAACTCACATAACTCTTACCGTGCCCAAGATGGCTGTGACCGTATACAGTGGGGCCACAGACATAAACACTTACAAATGGTGGATCAAGCGGTGTAAATTCCTGCTTTTGTCTGTTCATTGTGTTGTAAAGGGAAAGCATTCTTCGCTATCTCTCTTTCCAGTAAACTGTGTGCATGGCCTCTCTTACTAAAGCCATAGTTTCATTCCCGGCCATAATTGCCCTGTCTGTACCACTGACAAGGATATCTTCTATTACACCGGGTTTGTCATACTGAGCCCGTCTCTCTCTCACAGGGGCAAGGATATCTTCGAGCTTCCTGATAAGATTTTTCTTACAGGCAACACATCCTATAGTACCTTTTTTGCAAGACTCTTCGATCTCTGGTACTTCAGGTGCGTTGAAAGCCTTGTGATAGGCAAAGATCGTACAGATGTCCGGATGACCCGGATCTGTTTTGTGGATCCGTGCAGGGTCTGTTACCGCACTCATGACTTTTTTCTTTATCTCTTTCGGGTCATCCTTCAGATAAATGGCATTCCCCAGAGATTTGCTCATTTTGGTATTTCCATCCAGGCCGATCAGTCTTGAGATCTCACTGACCAGTGCCTTTGGTTCTGGAAAAACATCACCATAAAGCTCGTTAAATCTTCTTGCGATAAATCTGGTTACCTCCACATGTGGCAGCTGGTCTTCCCCGACCGGAACAAGATTAGCTCTGCAGAAAAGAATATCCGCAGCCTGACTCACCGGGTAACCGAGAAATCCGTAGGTCATATCGGTAAATCCGTACTGCCTTGCTTCTGTCTTGATCGTGGGATTGTGTTTCAGCCTGCTTACAGTGGTATAGAGCCCGAACAACACCGTAAGCTCTGCGATCTGAGGAACCATGCTCTGCACAAAAATACTGGTCTTATCCGGATCCAGACCTGCTGCGATGTTATCAAGAGCCACTTCCCGAACATTTGTACCGATAAGCTCCGGGGTTTCCCAATGGGTTGTAAGAGCCTGTATGTCTGCGATAATAATGTATGTATCGTACTGGTTCTGCAGCTTTACCCTGTTTCTCAGTGAGCCCACAAAATGCCCCAGATGAAGGGGGCCAGTGGGTCTGTCACCGGTAAGAATTCTCTCCATGTTTCCTCTTTCGATCTTTACTGGGTTATTTTTACAGGTGAGTCAGGATCTTTGTAATTCCTCAGGTCAATCTCGCCTGTATGTGTTTCGATCAGATTAATAATAGTGTCCACTGTGGGTTTAACAGCAGGACAAACCTTTGAATAGCCTTCAAGATAAAGCAGTGTCTGCGGGATGTATTTCAAATATTTGTTGTTCCCAAGAACTCTGTACTGATAAGCAAAAGTTCCTATTGCCTTCATGTTCCTCTGCATGGCGCTGAACACAAACTCGAATATATTAGTTCCACCAATGCCGAGAACATATGAAGAAGCAAGCCCTTTCCAGCCATCACCGCAATCTTTGTAGCTGTCCCGGAGAAGGCTGGCAAGATCGTAGCATGGTGGCCCCTGCCTGGCATCCTGCCAGTCAATTATATGTACTCCACTTTTGTAGATCATCAAATTTGCAGAGTGAAAGTCTCTGTGAGTGAATGCGGTTATTCCCGACCCCATGGCCTTCTCAGATAATTCACGAAAATGACTCTGCAGTTCGAACAATTCCTCAACAGGCACTCTAAGCAGTCTGAAGAAAAGATGTTCAAGGGTGTGTTCAAGCTCTGCCATGAAGAAACTGGGGGCAAAATACCTTCTTCC
>JAGLQD010000598.1 GCA_023136985.1 Candidatus Sabulitectum sp.
TACAAAACAGCCACCAGAGCAAAACCCACTGAAATAAATCTGGTTTCCGAATTCAATTTCATACCTTTCAGCTTGTCCTGATCCAGGATGCAGCAAAAAGGCCATCCAGCCCGACATCCGGTGGGAATATAGAAAGAAACCCTTCATTTGATACCAGACCTGCAGGAGCAGGAAATGGAATTCGTTCAAATGCCCTGTTCTCGTCTTCAAAAGAAAGAACAATTTCAGAGTTTTCAGCAGGTTCAATGCTGCATGTGGAATACACCAGAACCCCACCAGGTTTTACCGCTCTGGCTGATGCCTGAAGCATTCTCCGCTGAATAACCAGAAGCCCCTTCTCAAGCTTTGGCGTCCAGTTCCACCGGGCGTCAAATCTTCTTCGGTAAACACCTGTATTTGTGCACGGCGCATCAACTATCACTTTATCAAATTTACACTTGAATGGAAGCCTTGTACAGTCTGCTGCTATAGGAAAACAGTCCTTCCAGCCCATTCTTTCGCGATTTTCCAGCCACCTGCCCATTCTCTTCCTCTTCTTGTCAAGCGAGATGATGAATCCGGTGCTGTTCAAATGTGCGGTTTTTCCCCCTGGAGCAGCGCCTACCTCTAGAACCAATTCCCCGGGAAGTTCTGCCATTCCCTGCCCTACAATAGCTGCAGACTCATCCTGAATGTAAAAGTGATCCGGAGGCCGAAAAGCTCCCTTGCGTTCAATGATCCGATAGCGGTCGAGAAACGATCCAGAGAGTGTATCATCCGGTATCTGCCCGAAAGCGTACCCGCCAAGGGGAGGTGGTTGATTGTTCCAGTCAAGCAGCCTTTCCGTAACAGTTTTTCCGTAACGGTGCAACCATCTTTCAACCAGTTCTTCCGGGTGGGAATACATGATGTGGTATGGTAGATCGCTCTTCTCTTTATGGCTGGCCACCTTGCGCAGAACAGCATTCACAAGACCTCTGGTCTTCCGTTTCAAATGAGCCTGCACTGTTGCGGAGACTGCAGCATGAGCCGGAGTACTGAGAACAAGAAGCTGCACAGCACCGATCCTCAGGCTGCAGATAACATCGGCATCAAGAGTATCAAGTGATTGTTTGACGTAAATGGCAAGCACATTATCTATTCTCTTCCGCCATATGATCGCTTCACGGTACATTCTGGTGGCGAATGCCATGTCCTCTGAAGAAAGAGGAAGCCGTTCCTGGCTCCCTCTCAGCAGAAGACACGCCTGCGATCTGGAAGAAAAACCCTTAGACGTTCTCAACCCGCTCCATCTCAGGGAAGTATTTCTTAAGCGACTTTTCAACTCCGAATTGCAGCGTCATAGTTGCAAAGGCACAACCATGGCATGAACCCTGAAGCCTGACCTGAACAACTTTGTCCTTGATATCAATAAACTCAATGTCTCCGCCATCAGCCTGAAGCATAGGGCGTATCTCTTCCAGTTTTGCTCTTACGTTCTCTTCGTTGAATTCCAGAACTTCGCTCATTTTGTTTCCTTTCGTCAGCCAACCTGTATCTGTGCCAGTACAAGGGCAACAACAGTCATAAGTTTAATAAGAATATTCAGAGAAGGACCACTTGTATCTTTGAAAGGATCGCCTACCGTATCACCCATCACCGCAGCATCGTGGCTTGGCGAACCCTTACCTCCCATGTTACCTGCTTCAATATACTTCTTCGCATTGTCCCATGCTCCTCCGCTGTTCGACATGAAGATAGCCAGCAGAACACCTGTTACTATTGAACCGGCAAGAAGCCCTCCAAGGGTCTCAGCTCCATTGCTTCCAAAGGCGAAGTAGACAATAACAGGAACGACAAGTGCCATGATCCCGGGAAGGATCATCTCATGGAGAGCTCCCCGTGTGGCAATATCAATACATTTCTCAGTCTCAGGATCGGCAGTGCCTTCCATAAGACCTTTGATATCCCGGAATTGCCTGCGAACCTCTTCCACCATCTTCATGGCAGTCTTGCCCACAGCACGCAGTGTGATGGAAGCAAAGATAAACGGAAGAAGACCTCCAAGGAATAATCCCGCAATCACATTCGGGTTTAAAATATTAATGCCCGACTCAAACAGACCGGTAACCTCCGCATAGGCCGAAAAGAGAGCCAGAGAGGTCAATGCAGCTGAACCTATTGCAAAACCCTTGCCCATGGCTGCAGTTGTGTTGCCCAGTGCATCAAGTTCGTCGGTTCTCTCGCGAACCTCTTCAGGAAGACCTGCCATTTCGGCAATACCGCCGGCATTATCCGCAACAGGCCCGTATGCATCCACTGACATGGTCATTCCAACATTCATAAGCATACCAAGAGCTGCAAGTGCAATACCGTAAAGACCTGCGTAGTGGTAGCTGACCAGAATAGCAGCAACTATGAACAATATAGGACCGACTGTGGATTCCATACCCACAGCGATGCCTTCAATTATTGTGGTTGCAGGCCCTGTTTTTGTTGCTTCTGCTATCTGTCTCACCGGCTTGCTGCTGGTGTAGTACTCTGTGATAAGACCAATAGCTGTGCCGGAGATCACTCCAGCGGTGATGGCCCAGAATACTCCAGTGGAAATACCAAGAAAGTTCACTGCCCAGAAAGCTGAAGCAATGGCTAAACCAGCACTGATAAATGTAGCGTTCCGAAGCACATCATGGGGTGAACCCTTGCTGAACATTTTAACAAACAAAGCACCGATAAAACTAGCCACAGTTCCAAGTGCTGCAAGAACAAGGGGAAGAGCTATCAAGTAGGTTTTGCCTATGTGGGCAGCATCAGCGGCAGTGCCGGAAAACAAAGTGGAAACACCTGCAACATCCATACCAAAAGCAAGAACAATTGCAGCGATAATACAACCTGCAAACGATTCGAAAAGATCTGCTCCCATTCCAGCCACATCTCCGACATTATCACCGACATTGTCGGCGATCACAGCCGGATTGCGTGGGTCATCTTCAGGAATTCCCGCCTCGATCTTACCAACCAGATCAGCACCAACATCTGCACTTTTGGTAAATATCCCGCCACCGACTCTTGCAAACAACGCAATACTGCTGGCGCCCATTCCGAACCCTGCTATGCTGTTCAGATCAAGGGTTTCCATGCCAAGAACATTCTGAAGGAACGCTCTAACTGTTTCAACCTCGTGAAACATTAGGTAAAAAGCGGAGACCCCCAGAAGCCCAAGCCCAGCAACGGCAAAACCCATAACGCTTCCACTGCCGAAGGCAACTGAAAGAGCTTCCGAGATATTGCTTCTGGCAGCCTGTGTAGTTCTGACATTACCCATGGTGGCGGCGCTCATACCGGCAACACCTGCGATCATGCTGAAAATTGCTCCTGCAACAAAGGCAATTGATGTAGCTCTGTTCACGCCGAAAAAGAGCAAAGCAGCCACTACAATCACAAAAAGGAAAAGAATTTTATATTGAGTTTTAAGGTAAGTCATGGCACCGGAATGTATCATCGATGCAAGCTTCTTCATCTGGTCAGTTCCCTGAGGTTTCTTTTTTACGGAAAGAAAGATTAAGAAAGCGACAATACCTGCCAGTATCGCTACCAGCGGTGGGAAATAGTCAAACAGAAATTTCAAGTTCAAAACAGCCTCCATACACCGAACTTCGTGATTGTTCTAACTAACAAGAATCTGAGGGTTTATGCTTCAATTAAATTACCGGGTCAACCCCAGTAAAGCTTCGTAGGCAGGAGTGTATCCCGGATCACGCAAAAGAGCCTTCTCCCAGTACATTCCTGCGGATTCCGCATCCCGTTTCCTCATGCTTATGATGCCTAGATTATACAGAGCATCAACACCATTCAGGTCAATGCCGTCCTGCCTGTCAAAGGCAACATCAACTGCTTTTAGAAAAAGGATCTCTGCACCAGACTGGTCACCATGCTGAAAATGTGCTACCCCGTCATGAAATGCCATATTCACACCACCAGCGCTAACCGTACCGGCAGTTGCAAACGCAAGACCTATTCCCGCAGCTGCACCAATCGGAGCCAGCAGCAGACTTTTTCTCATGTTCTTCAAGGCTCTGGGCACAAGTAATATAACCACCAGGGGAATCAGGGGTAATCTTAGTCTTGCAGTAACAAAGAATGGAAGTATCCCCGCTGCAATACAAACGATCCATAAAAGAGTATTCCTCTCTCCTCTGGAGAGTCTTCCTGCAAGCAGAGCACCGGGAAGCAGCGGCCACATAAGCAAGGCTGAGCAGAGCTCCGGACAGCATGGAACCATTGGTAAGAAAGTATACAAAACCAAGAACCGCAGGATATAAAGGTGCTCTGAAATAGGGAGCGTATACAAAGGTGTTTCCACTTGCTATCTCAGTTGCCCATACATGGTGCCATGAGGCATCCACAACGGGATAGCTCCCCAGCGGGCACAAGAGAACGGGAATAACAGCAGCTGACCACAAAACAAGAAAACCTAAAACAACAGCAAGAGAATCTCTTCTGGGCATCAGTTCGATCTCTCGATGATTGATGTGGTGGAGAATCCATGGATCAACGGTACGATCTTCACCTTCCCGCCATTCTTTATGACAACTTCTCCTCCAACCACTTTTTCAATTGTGTAATCTCCTCCCTTGACCAGAACATCAGGCAGTAT
>JAGLQD010000599.1 GCA_023136985.1 Candidatus Sabulitectum sp.
TTTCGGTTAGTCCCTGACCGATATATGCCATACCGGTCTCTACATGCAGCTCGGCTGTTAGTGTTTCAACATCTATTGCAGGGAGCAGCAAAGCCATGATTAAGAAGCAACTGTTCATTTTATTCCTTTCAGTGTACTCTCCGAATCCTACAAGTGAAAAATGCCGGTGGCAAGAGAGACCCATGGCAGCAGTTCCTCTTATATTCCACCCACGGAATAACACCACAATAAACAAAACATAAAAGAATAGGGGAACCTGGATGAGTGAGAAGTACGATCTTGTTGTTCTGGGTGGCGGACCTGCGGGATACATTCCTGCTATCAGGGCAGCTCAGCTTAACAAAAAGGTTGCAATCATTGAAAAAGACGCAATGGGTGGTACATGTCTTAATCGGGGTTGCATTCCCACAAAAACACTGGTGGCATCTGCTTCACTGTACAGACATGCTGCCATGGCAAAGAAGTTTGGTCTTCAGGGCTCTCTTGAATTTGACTACTCTTCAATTGCCAGGCGTAAGGATATGGTGGTAGCAAGGCTTCGCAAAGGTATTGAAACACATTTCAAACACCTTGGGATAGAGATAATCAGGGGGCATGGAAATCTTAGAACCGCTGACACCATAGATGTGGAGGGCAGACAGATTCACTCGAAGAATATTCTGTTATCTCCGGGCTCTGTTCCCATGGTTCCGGGATTTATGAATCAGCCCGGTGTTCTCACCAGCAGAGAGCTTCTTGCCATGGATACTCTTCCGGAAAGCCTTATCATTATAGGCGGCGGTGTGATCGGCTGCGAGTTTGCCTCGATCATGGCTTCTTTCGGTGTGAAAGTAACAATTGTGGAAATGCTTTCCAAGATTCTTCCAGGTGTTGACGCTGATGTTGCAGCTGTGGTGCACAAGGCCTTGAAGAAGGCAAAAGTAAAGATCCATACAGGGCAACCTGCAGAGAGCATAAACATTACTAAAGATGAAGCATCGGTTACCCTGGGTGACGGGACAGTACTCACTTCCAGCAAACTTCTTGTGGCAATCGGCAGAAAGTCGAGAACAAAAGATTCCGGTTTTGAAGCAGCTGGCCTACAAATGGATAGCAGGGGCAATATCATCACTGACAGCAGCAACAGAACAAATCTACCCTCGGTTTATGCAGCTGGAGATGCCACTGGAAAATGGCAGCTTGCCCATGCCGGCAGTGCCCAGGGCATTTCTGCTGTGCACCATATGTTTGATGCAGCCCCAAGAAAAATTAAAGCTGACGCAATGAGCGGCTGCATCTTTACATTCCCCGAGGTGGCCATGGTAGGCCCGGGAGAGGACGAATGGAAAGAAAGAGGAGTCAGCGTTAAGACCTCTACCTCAAGATATATCGCCAACGGCAAGGCAGTTGGAATGAATGAAACAGAGGGATTTGTAAAGCTGATCTGCCAAGGGCAGGACGATACCATTATTGGAGTGCAGGCAGTTGGAGCAGATGCCTCAAGCCTTATCGGCTGGGCAGTCATGGCGGTTAATGCTGGAATCAAGGCTTCAGACGCTGCAGGCTACATCCATCCACACCCCACACTTTCAGAGTTGTTCATGGAGGCCAGTGAGGGGATGGGGTACGGCGCAATACATGGATAGAACCACAAGAGCCATAGAGGAGCTGCTTAAAACTGTAAGAACTCTTCGCAGTCCCGGTGGCTGCAACTGGGATCGTGCA
>JAGLQD010000006.1 GCA_023136985.1 Candidatus Sabulitectum sp.
CATTGCATCACAGTACCCGGTAACTGTTCTGATAGAATCGGAAAAAGACTCACCTTTTTTCTGCGAGGAAGAACCCGGATCGGCGAATCCGAACACACTGCCCCCGAATTTCATCACAGCGGATTCAAATGAGAGCCTTGTTCTGGTTGATGGTTCGAAGAATAGAGATGCTATAGTCTTGTTCCCCAGACAACCCTGGTGTTTGCCCGCTTTCACCTCTCCAGCTATTCTTACAATCATCCACAAGTCATCAATGTTCATGTCTCTCAGAGAGATCGTGTCTCGACCCTGGAATAAACTCACGGTTCCTCCTGTTCAGCTCTTTCCGCCGGAACTGATCACATCCAGTTCACGGCGATACACCATATCGAGAGCGTCTTCGTGCGAAACTGCAACGAGTAGGTTCTCAATGAAATCGTTACTTCTAAGCAATCTGTTTAATCTGGCTAGAATATGTACATGTCTGTTTGGATCCGGGAAGAGAAGGAGAAAAAAGAGAGATGTCAGTCTTCCATTTGCCTCTCCAAAGGGGATAGGGTGTGGAGGTATGACCAGCAGAAGCAATTCCTTCTCTACATACAACTGTCTGATATCCAGAGGGTGGATCAGCGCAGCTCCACACTTCAGTGCAGTTGATATCACTGTTTCTCTTTTCTCAAGTTGATCCCGTAACTCTGCAGCATCGTATACAGCTCCCCGCTCAACAGCTTTCATGGAAATTGAGCGAAGTATGCTTGATCTTGTGGATGCTCTTTCAGGAAAGAAAATTTGGCTTTCAGAAAGAAGTTGAGTAATTCCGCAAGAGAATGGATCCAGGCCTGCAATGTCAGCGGAGGAGTGGTCGGCACGCATGAGTCTTTCAGATGTCAGCGAAGTGAAATTCTCTGCAAGCCAGTTAAGAATATCTTCTCTGGTAAAGACCCTGTGACCCTGACGATTAATACTCTTGAGTTTTGCGGACTTAAGAGCTTTTCTTGTGTCAGGGAGACTCTGTCCAAGGAATTTTGCTATATCGGTCTCCGAAAGGAACACACTCATGCTGAAAAATACCCTCCCGATGGTTGATTGGTTGTCAGCCAATTATACTAACTATCTTAAGCCTCTTGAAAGGAGCTTCAATGAACCCAGTTGCAGAGAGATTTATAAGATACGCAGTTGTTTCAACTGCATCTGACCCTGACAGTTCCACAAGCCCAAGCAGTTCAAGACAGTTTGACCTTCTTAGAATTCTAGAAGAAGAACTTTCAGCATTCGGGATGGAGAATGTGCATTTGTCCTCTACCGGTGTTCTTTATGCCAGGGTTCCAGGGGGTAACTCAGCCGAAACAATAGGTCTTATTGCCCATGTGGATACTTCTCCAGAGTCTCCTGGCCAGGGAGTTGATCCCCAGTTGCACACTGATTGGGACGGCCTTCCAATTGCATTGAAAGAGGGAGTGGTCATCAATCCTGAAGAATGCTCTGACATGCTTCGTTACAAGGGTGGTACGATTATAACAAGTGATGGTACAACCCTTCTTGGATCTGATGATAAATCCGGTATTGCAATTATCATGGAAACATGCAAATGGCTTATTGCCAATCCAGACATGCCCCGCCCCGGGGTTGTAGTTGCTTTTACTCCTGATGAGGAAGTCGGTCGCGGTGTTGATAATTTTGATGTTGATCGTTTCGGAGCTGATTTCGCATACACAGTTGATGGAGGAGAGGTAACTGAAGTATCCTCTGAAACTTTCAATGCATGGTCAGCCAACTGGAAGATCACCGGTAGAGAAGTTCATCCGGGAAGCGCTGCTGGAAGCATGGTCAATGCTGTGAGGATAGCAGGTGAACTGATCTCTCTCATGCGTTCGGAAGAAATGCCGGAGAACAGTTCAGGCAGAGAGGGTTTTGATTATCCATTGTTTGTGAAAGGCACCACCGGGTCAGCTGAGGTAAAAGTAATACTCCGGGATTTTACAATTGAAGGAATGGTGGAAAGACGGAGAAGAATGGAAGCGATCCGAGATTGTCTGGCGTCTCTGTTTGCAGGGTCTCAAATAGAGCTGACCATGAAAGAACAGTACAGCAATCCCGGTGAAATATTAAAGAAGGATAGACGACTGGTTGATTATGCTCTGCAGGGCATGAGGCGCGCGGGGATTGAAGTTGCTGAAGGCTCCATAAGAGGTGGCACCGACGGCTCCAGGCTGAGCTTTATGGGAGTTCCCACAGCAAATCTTCCCACAGGCGGTGAATTGTTTCATTCAAGGCGGGAATGGGTTGCAGAGAATGGGCTGGAAATTGCTTTTGAGGGCTTAAAGAATACGCTTGCCATATGGGGTGAAGCTCTCTGAGCTTCCCCCTTGCTTTAGCTCAACTTTCTATCTATTATCTGTCACGGTGGGTGCATATTCGAGAGGGGTATTATGAGAGGGTTGGTTCTCGTACTGCTGGCTGTTTTAATTACGGCTGTCTCTTACGGGGAAGATGCAGAGTCTGATTCTTTGATCCGTGTGGTTGTTACAGATTTTATGTCTGCTCTTCAGACGGGAGAGGGCTCAGCGGCTTCGGAGTATTTTTCTTCCAATGCACTTGATCAGGTTGAGGTTATGCTGGTTTCAATAAAACACAACATTGACAACGATCCGGAAGCAGCCATGCGGCGTTTGAATGGTGT
Source organism: Candidatus Sabulitectum sp. (assembly GCA_023136985.1). Classification (GTDB taxonomy): domain Bacteria; phylum Fermentibacterota; class Fermentibacteria; order Fermentibacterales; family JCC-6; genus Sabulitectum. The sequence goes on from JAGLQD010000006.1 coordinate 2,660, forward strand.
TGGCTACGCCATAGAACTTGATGTAGCAGAAGACTGGGAGACAAAAGAATACCTTTCCGCAACACTTTCTCTTCCCATGATGGCAGCACGGTACGCACCTTATGAACTCGAAGTTAACTCAATTGAAGTAGATGGCCGGGACGCCCTGGTGGAAATGGTTTTCCGCACAACAACCGGCGTAGAAATACCACAACAGGCTGTTTTGATATACGAAGGCGATACCTGGAAGATTTGCAGTTTTATGGGAATTACTGCTTTCCCCTGACCGCCGTCACTGTTTTGCTTTTAAAACCTCCATGGTTCTCAATGTTACTTCCGGGCAATGCAGACAATTATCGGTACTGATGAATTCCCCGTTTCTCAGTCTTGCGTACTCCGTTCCATACCAGACTTTGTTGAACCCTTCCATAACATTACCAACAGGGTATTCTGTATTCCAGTACGGGCATGGAAAAACAGAGCCGTCCTGATCAATGAAAACAGTATCTTCCAGGTAAGGGCAGGGGTGCGATGATGTTCTGTCCGATAAATCACTGGAAAGATGGAATTCTACTCCCAGCTCAGATGCAATTGCACGGGCTCGGGAAATTTCATACACTGCATGGTGGGAACTTGTGTCCACAACTTTGTCAAGGGTGTTTAACCCTTCGTATGGAACCAGCGGTACAGCGCCCACAGACAATGCTCCTATTCTGCCTGCCAGTTTCACAATATCGGCAAGCTCATTAAGATTGTCTTTCTGGAGGGTTGTACTGAAACCGATCATAGGGAAAAGCCCATTGCCTCTGCCGGCAATAATTCTGCTGGTCATCGTTAGTATTTTATCAAGATCAGCTCCATCTCTGATCAAACCATGTGTTTTGTTACTGGCTCCATCTATGGATATAAACAGACTGGTTGGTGGAAATTCAAGGATTATGCCTATGAGCTCTTCGGTGAGGAGTGTACCGTTAGTTACCATCTGCCTGTAGGGAACCCCGCTTTCATAAAGAGCCTGAAGATGTCGACTGAACTGCGGATTCGTCAGGGGTTCCGCTCCGCATGATATCCCCACTGTTCTGGAAAGAGGAAAAACATCAGTTCTGATCTTCTGAAATACTTCGTCGCTCATGTGTTTCCATCTTCTTGATGGATCGTTGTCTGAAAGCCTCATGGGGCACATGGAACATCTTAAGTTACAGTGGTTTGTGGTATCCATTCTTACTGTGAGTCTGCGCCTTGGATGAACAGGTCTGAAGAACGGGAACCGGTTTTTTCTTGCAATCAGTTTTTTCAGAATACTCTCCTTTCGAAGTGAAAATGATACTTCAACTGACCTGTGGTTGCAAATGGCAGGACAGGTGAATTATTGTACTGTTCAGGATTGTGCATTTTCGTTCTTCAACTGCTGATAATTAAGGGGTTTTATGGTTGCGAATAAACCTGTTGCTGTTATTGACTATTCCGTTGATGGCATTTCCGGAGGGCGAATAAGCTCGTGGCTTAAAGTCCCATTTACTGTAGTGAGGGTTGTTGAGGGTGAACCTTTTCCTTCTATCGCAGCAGAAGATCACAGTGCGGTTATTCATTCCGGATCTTCATATTCCATAATGGAGGACACTTTCTTTATGGAGGGTGCGATCTCTTTTGTGAAACGTTGTTCTGAAGCAGGTGTGCCGCAAATGGGCATATGTTATGGCCATCAGCTTCTTGCAAGGGCTACTGTTGGGATCGATGCTGTTGCCAGATGCAGAAGGATCGAGATAGGGTGGAGGAATATTCTTTTTCTTCCCCAGTGGTCTGCCGCAGGTATTTCAGGTGAAAAGGCCGTATGGCAATCCCATTATGATTGTGTGGTTGAATTGCCAGCCGGTTCAGTGGTTACAGCAACCAACGGCCACACGGAGATTCAGGCTTTTGTGAACCACAGAATGCAATTGTTCGGTACACAGTTCCATCCGGAATTCGACCGTGTTCAGGGGAATGAGTGTTTTGCAGAGGATATAGAGCTTTTCACAAAGAACAACATGGATCTAGAAGCAGTTTTGGCCTCCGGACCGGGGTTTAATACAGGCGAGGTTGTCTTTGATCATTTTCTAAAGACTTTCAGACAGGAGTAATAATGTTTCCAGAAGAACTGAGCACAAAACCGGTTTGGAGATTCTTCAAGGAGATCTGCAACATTCCCCACACCAGTGGAGATGAGGCCAGGATATCAGGATATTTGAAATCTTTTGCCCGGGAGAGAGCTCTTCAATACGACCATGACGCACCTGGCAATGTTTTGATCAGGAAGCCAGGTTCCGGTCACCCGGTCTTGCTTCAGTCTCACATGGATATGGTGGGAGAAAAGATCGCAGGAAGCAATCACAATTTCCTTACAGACCCCATTGACTCAGTTCTTCAGGGGGACAGGCTTGTAGCAAACGAGACCACTCTTGGGGCAGACAACGGAATTGGTGTTGCATTGATGCTTGAACTGCTGGATGGCCATTATCCCGGCCTGCCTCCTCTGGAGTGTTTGTTCACTGTTGACGAGGAGCGGGGGTTGGTGGGGGCTCTTCAGTTTCCGCCTGGGTGGATAACTGCGAAAAAACTTATAAACCTCGATTCCGAGGAACTTGGCTGTATTACAATTGGCTGTGCCGGCGGAAAAGATGTTCGCATTACTCTGAAGGAAGTATCTCAGAAGTATTCAGGCAGCGCTGTAAAGATAATGGTTGATGATCTTAACGGGGGCCACTCCGGCATAGAGATAGGTTCCGGGAACGGAAATGCCCTGAAGCTGCTTGCCAGGGTTTGCAGACAGATGGAGGAATTACTGGACGGCAGGTTGATAAGTATAGCCGGAGGAACCAAGCACAATGCCATACCGCGAAGTGCAGAGGCTTTTGTGGCGGTTGATGATCCTGCGGGGGCCAGAGCTCTCTGCTCCATTATCACAAAAGATCTTCTTGAGGAATTTGCAGGAATTGAGGAGAATATTACCATTGCCTGTGAAGAGATCGAGACCGATCACTGTCTTGTAAAGGGCTCCTCTGAAAGGATCCTTGATGTTCTTCTTGCGCTTCCTCACGGTGTAAAGAAGATGAGCGGAGTGGTAAACGGGCTTGTGGAAACTTCATGCAATGTTGCAATTGCAGCTTGGAATGATGAAGAACATGAGCTGTCTGTTCTTCTCAGCGTCAGAAGTGCGGTTGAGTCTGCAAAAGAGGCACACTGTGAGAGCATAGCAGCAGTAGGGCGGTTAGCTGGAGCGGTGGTTTCCATGGGCAACGGTTATCCGGGATGGGCGCCTGATTCCTCGTCGGAGCTTTTGAAAACAGCACAGACCGCCTATAGGA
>JAGLQD010000060.1 GCA_023136985.1 Candidatus Sabulitectum sp.
ACGATGATATATCGGGACAGGCCGGTTACAGCCTGTTCTGCAAGAAGCTTGCTTCTTCCATAGGAAGACTGGGGGCCGAAGTCGCCTGGGCCTGACGCCGCCTGGCTTGAAGCAAGAATGAACAATGCGTTAGGGCTTTGGATCTTTGCGGCATTTACCAGTGCCGCTGTAAGACCGGCATTGATCCGGTCAAAGTCTTCCCCGGAGCGGGCCTTCACTGCACCTGCTACATGATAGATTACCTCAATACCGTTCAAATGGCTGGAAATGCTCTCCGGCGACATTAGATCCGCGGTGACGATCCGGCATTCATCGGGAATGAAGCTTGTGTCTGAAGTAGCACGCACACATGCAGTTACAGTATGTCCATTCTCAATAAGCCTTTTTGCAAGGTTCCTGCCCACAAAACCGGAAGCTCCTGTAAGAAAAATTTTCAAAGTTAACCCTTTCTTCCAAGGCAGGAATATGCCAATTCCTGTTTGATTTTGAAAGGTTTGTTGTTAGATTCATACAGCATATCACATTAACTTTTTCAACTTCTGGTGTACCAGAAAAAAAATGACGGGTGATTTCATGGACATATTTCAGAAATGTTTTGATTACGATAGACCTGAAAAAGTAAAAGCAATGGGTCTCTATCCGTACTTTGTTCCGCTTCAGGGTCATGTGGGTGCGGAAATGGAAATCGGCGGGCACAGCCTGATCATGCTTGGATCCAACAACTATCTGGGACTTACTGACAACCCCTATGTCATGGAGAAATCCCGCGAGGCCATAACAAAGTATGGAACCGGGTGTACTGGCAGCAGATTCATGAATGGTACACTGGACATACATCTTGAGCTTGAAGACCGTCTGGCAAAATTTCTAAAAAAAGAAGCCTGTCTTACATTCAGTACAGGTTTTCAAGCCAACCTGGGTGCCATAAGCACACTGGGGCAACGAGGTGATATTCTCTACCTTGACCGGGAGAATCATGCTTCAATAATAGACGGTTCCCGACTGGGCTACGCAAAGGTGGTTAAATTCAAGCACAAGGATCTTGATCAACTAAGACATATTCTGGAAAAGAACAAAGGTGAACCCGGCCTGATAATCACCGATGGTGTGTTCAGCATGGGGGGGGATCTTGCAGATATCAATGGTCTTGCGGATCTGGCTGAAGAATTTGGAGTACGACTGCTTGTTGACGATGCCCACGGAGTGGGCTCCATGGGTGCCACAGGTATGGGAACAGCTGAATTCCAGGGATGTCACAGCAGGGTCGATCTTACCGTTGGTACCTTCAGCAAATCGTTTGCATGCATTGGAGGTTTTGCAGCAGGAGATGCGAAGGTGATAAGCTACCTTCGTCATAATGCCAGAACAAACATATTCAGTGCAAGTCTTCCACCTGCTTCAGTTGCTACGGTCATTGCCTCTCTTGATGTGCTGGAGCGAGAGCCTGAACTGTTAACAAAGGTTCACAGAGCCGCAAAAAGATGCAGGGAAGGATTGTCTGATCTTGGTTTCAATATCGGTCACAGTGAGGCTCCCATCATTCCAATATATGTTGGTGAAGATCTGGACTGTTTCAGATTCTGGAAAGACATGTTCGATAACGGAGTATTCACTAATCCGGTGATCTCACCTGCTGTTGAACCCGGGGCAGCCATGCTGCGTACAAGCTTCATGGCAAGCCACACCGATGATATGATTGACCGGGCACTGGATGTTTTCAAGAAGGTCGGTCGCAAGCATGATCTGATCGGCGGGTAGTATGAAGTACACCATAGAGAAAGTAGATAGCCGTAAAAGTACTAAAGAATTCCTCATGCTGCCTTTCAGGATCAACAAAGATGATCCGCACTGGGTGCCTCCACTGTTGATGAATGTTCGACAGCTCATGAGCAAGAAGCATCCGTTTCACGAGCATGCAGAGGTTGAGTTCTATGTAGCCAGAGACAACAACAACAAAGTTGCAGGCAGGATAAGTGCTTGCGTTAACAGGACCCACAACGAATATCACAACGAGAAGACTGGTTTCTTCGGTTTCCTTGAATGTGAGAATGACACTGAACTCGCTGCTCTTCTTCTTAAAACAGCTGAAGACTATGTGAAGCAGCTGGGAATGGAAAGCATTCGCGGCCCTTTTAACCTTTCTACCAACGAGGAATGCGGCCTGCTTGTTGACGGTTTTGATACCGACCCCAGGCTTATGATGCTTCACAACCCCAAGTGGCTGGGTGGGCTTGTGGAAGCAGCGGGTTACAGCAAACTCATGGATCTTCTGGCCTACTGGCTTGATGGAGACAGCGAGAGGTTCAAGAAGCTTTTCCGTATTGCGAAGATGGTGGAAAAAAGAGGAAATTGGACTGTTAGGAACATTAACACAAAAGACCTGAAAAATGATATGGCCAAGATCATGGAAGTTTACAATGAGTGCTGGGGAGAGAACTGGGGTTTTGTGCCCATGTCTCCCAGGGAACTCACTGCAATGGTTGAGGAACTGAAGATGCTCATAACAAGTGATCTTACCCCTATGGTGGAGCTTGACGGTGAGCTGGTTGCTTTCGGAGTTGGTCTGCCTGACGCAAATATTGCTTTTAAAAAAGGAAACGGCAGAGCGATACCCTCGATTCTTGCACTGAAGGTACCACCTTTTAAAGTTGATATCGACCGGGTGAGAGTGCTTTTGATGGGTGTTAAGAAAGAACACAGAAACAAGGGTCTTGAGGCACTTGTGATCGATAGATTGATAAAGAACAGCACAAAGATCGGTATGGGTAAGGGAGAGCTCTCCTGGATACTGGAGAACAACCGTGAAATGAGAGCAATACTGGAAAAGCAGATGGATGCAGACCTTTACAAACGATACAGAATCTACCAGAAGGAATTTTAAATGACTGAACGAGAGCTTGTTGACCTTTACATAAAATTTTTCGAGAGCAAGGATCACAAAAGAATTCCCGGTGCTTCAATAATACCGGAGAACGATTCAACCATTCTGTTCACTCCGGCTGGAATGCAGCCTCTTGTTCCATACCTTCTTGGTGAAAAACACCCTCAGGGAAAAAGACTGGTTGATGTTCAGAAATGTATAAGAACAGGTGACATTGAAGAAGTCGGTGATGCCACCCATCTTACTTTTTTCAGGATGCTGGGCAACTGGTCACTGGGGGGCTACTTCAAGAAGGAAGCGATCCAGTGGAGCTGGGAATTCCTTACAGGCAAAGAGTGGCTTGGTTTCGACCCGGAGAAGATCAGTGTAACAGTATTCGCAGGTGAGGGCGACATACCTGCAGACCATGAAGCAGCGAAGATCTGGATGAGCGCCGGTGTGCCAAAGGAACGGATCTACAGTTTCGGCATGAAAGACAACTGGTGGGGTCCAACCGGTGCAACAGGCCCCTGTGGCCCTGACACAGAGATGTTCCTTGACACAGGTAAGGAACCCTGCTGTGAAGAATGCAAGCCGGGGTGTTCCTGTGGTAAGTACTTTGAAGTATGGAATGATGTGTTCATGGAGTACCGCAAGACTGAAGCAGGTACCTACGAGCCTCTGGAGCAGAAAAATGTTGACACTGGAATGGGTGTTGAAAGAACTGTTGCCATGCTGGGGGGATACAAAACGGTATATGAGATCGGTGTTCTGAAACCTCTTATCAAGAGAATCCGGGAGCTTGCCGCAATTGAAGAAGAAGAGCCCACAAGATCAGAGAGGGTCATAGCCGATCACATAAGAAGCACCACTCATATTCTTGGTGATGATCAGGGGGTCGTGCCTTCCAATGTGGACCAGGGGTATGTACTCAGAAGGCTGATCAGACTTGCTATCAGGCATGGAATGAAGCTGGATATTCCCAAAAGCTTCCTGGGAGAACTTGCCACCATGGTAATTGAGACCGAGGGTGAGGAATACCCGGAGCTGGCGCGGAATAAAGCACTGATCCTGGACGAGCTGGAGAGAGAAGAAAAACTCTTTGGAGAGACCCTTCAGTCAGGTATGAAGCAGTTCAACAAGATGCTGCCCAATCTGCTGAAGAACCCCAACAAGATCATAGCTGGAAGGCTTGCTTTCAAGTTGTACGATACCTTCGGTTTTCCAGTTGAACTCACTGCAGATCTGGCAGATGAGAATGGCATGACAGTGGACATGGACGGTTACCACAAAGCTTTCGACAAGCACCGCGAGCTCTCCAAGCAGGGTGCTGAAAAGAAGTTCAAGGGTGGCCTGGCAGACAACAGCGAGATGGTCACAAAGCTTCACACAGCCACCCATCTGCTTCACGCCGCTTTAAGAAAAGTACTGGGAGACTCTGTTAAACAGAAAGGCAGTAACATTACTGCTGAAAGACTCAGGTTCGACTTTTTGTACCCGGAAAAAATGACGGATGAGCAGAAAAAAGAAGTTGAAGCTCTGGTGAACAGTGCCATAAACGATAAAGTATCAATAGAGATGTTGGAAATGCACCCGGATGAGGCAGAGAAACTCGGTGCTCTGGGGTTCTTTAAAGACAAATATGGGGATGTAGTAAAGGTATACACCATAGGTGAATACTCTACTGAGATCTGCGGTGGTCCCCATGTGGAAAACACCTCCGAGTTGGGCAGATTCCGAATTGCATCGGAAAAGAGCTCTTCAAGGGGTGTCAGAAGAATCAAGGCGGTGATAGAATGATGCTGATGATACTTGCCCTGTTAGTAGCTTCAGACTTCTCGGGAACCTGGGAAACCACCTACGGTGACATGGTTCTTGAACAGAGTGGTAGTTCAGTAACAGGCTGGTACAGCTATGGCACCATGTCCACCATTGAAGGAACAGTTACAGAGAGCGGAAAGCTGATCTTTACCTACGATGAGGGAGACGCTTCCGGCAGTGGCTGGTTCCTGCTTTCAGAAAACGGCTCATCTTTCGCAGGGCAGTGGAGAGCAGATGGTGACAGAAACTGGAGCGGTTGGGACGGACACAGAGCAACAGGCGAACCGTCAACCTGGGTTCTCATACTTGAAGCAGAATGGCAGGAATCCATGCGAGAGAACGAGTACTCCTTTGGGGAAATGCTTGACGCATGGCTTGGCAGACTGGAGGGTGTGGAGATAAGGCACCGTTTTGTTCATGATCTGGACGATATCAGAGGCTTCTGCATTGAAGCAGCAACCCTTCCAGGTGATGTATACCTGCTCTTTGCCTCTCACGGAACAACCGAGGGGATTGCACTGAATTCCGGAACTATCCAGCCTCATGATCTGGCTGATGCTATTGCTCCAATGAACAACCTTAAGCTTGTACATTTCAGCAGTTGCCTGGTAATGGCAGGTCGCACAGATGAAGTAATCCTTAACTCCAGATCAGACTCAGGCTGGAGAGATGATTTTGCGGTTTCAGGCTATACCACATCAGTAGACTGGGGTGGCAGCGCAATAATCGAGTTCTACTACCTGAACCAGATTCTGGAGAACGGGCTCACCCCAGTAGAGGCTGCACAGGCTCTTAACAGAGATATCAGGTTCTCTGGCACAACAGCAACTCCCTACATGGATGCAGCAGGTTTCGAAATACAAACACCTTGAACAATCATAAATAAGTAGACAAAACGAGAGAGAGGCACAGAATGGAATTATTGAAAAGACTTTGTGAGATTGACGGTATTTCCGGTCGCGAGGATGCTGTAGTAGAGCTTTTCAAAAAAGAGCTGAAAGATGTTGCTGATGAAATAACCACAGACGCCATGAAGAACATCACTGCTGTAAAATATGGAAAAGAGGGCAACAACCTACCAAAGGTAATGATTGCAGGGCACATAGACGAGATCGGTTTTCTAATCTACAACATAGACAAAGACGGCTTTGCATCAATAGTTCCCGTTGGTGGCTGGAGTGCTGCTTCCATCTTCGGACACACAGTAAGAGTGCATACCCGAAAAGGAGAGATCCTTACAGGCGTTGTCTGTGCCCCTCCTGCTTTAACACCTGAGGCTGCCGGCAAGGCCATCAAACTTGACAAGCTCTTCATAGATTTCGGCATGACCGGAAAAGAGGTAAAGGAAAAAGTTTCAAGAGGCGACTGGGTAGCAATGGATACAGTCTACACAGAAATGGGCGACTGTCTGGTTGCAAAGGCATTTGACGACAGAATCGGTGTGTACATGATTGCCCAGGCGTTCAAGAAGTACAACAACCCCAATATCGATGTATACTGTGTAGGCACTTCTCAGGAAGAAGTTGGCCTCCGGGGTTCCACAGTGGCAGCACAGGCCATAAAGCCAGACATTGGTATTGCAGCAGACATTACCGGATCAGGGGATACCCCCGGTTTCCCTGCCACAATGAAGATATGTGATCTTGGCAAAGGCGTTGCTATCAAGCAGCAGGATGCCAGTGTTATCTGCTCACCATCCCTTGTGAATTTCATCAGAGATATTGCAGAAGCAAAGAAGATAGACCATCAGATGGAGATTCTTGTTCGAGGCGGTACAGACACCAGCTCCATGCAGAAGTTCGGCGGCAACACCCACGCTACCTGTCTTTCCATTCCCACAAGGAACGGACACAGCCCGGTTGCCATCATCCACAAGCACGATGTTGAAGCAGCAGTAGAGCTTCTTGTTGAATTCCTTAACAAGGCTCACCTGTTCAACCTTTAGTAATCAGGCAGACGAGAAAAGGGTCGCGAGCGCGACCCTTTTCTCGTATATATGCAAACACGGATAGTAAATTAGCCATCTAGTATTAACATCCGTTTAATGCGAAATCAGGAGATAACCATGCCGTTGTTATTTGATGTTCAACCATACAGATTCTTAAACAATACTCAAGGAGATGTAATGGTTAATAACAACAGAGTTCTCGCAGAGTTAAATGAATACATCAAGCGTGGAAATTACCTTCAGGCAATTGAACTTGCAAACAGGAGTATAGCAAAGAATGACGATATTCTTCTAAGGAAACCTCTTGCTCTTGCCCTGTCAAGAATGGGGCATACTGGTGAGGCCCTCGAAGCTCTGAAGCCTCTCATGAAAGAAGCTGATCCGGAGACCAATGGTCTTGTTGGTGGAATTCTTAAACACAACTGGCTTACCACAGGAAAGATTGAATTTTTAGAAGACTCATACCAGTTTTACCTGAAAGCTTTCAGAGAGGGAAAAGACTACTGGACAGGCATAAACGCCGCCACTCTTGCCAGAGTAATGGACAGAGATGTTTCACAGTCACTTGCAGAAGAAGTGCTTAACATATGCTGGGCCGAATACGAACGACTGGGAACGAGAAGTTCTTTCTGGCTGCTTGTTTCTATAGCAGAGGCTCACCTGGTTAAGGGAGATGTTGTAACAGCAGTGAAGTGGTACAAACTGGTCATGCCTATGGCATACAAATCTGTGGGGCAGATCAAAACAGTAAGAAGAAATGCCAGAATGCTTGGTGAAAAGCTGGGTCAGGAAGCTCTTGCAAAGTTAATGGACGCCATCTGTGCTCCCAGGGTGGCCTTTTTCGCTGGCCACAGAATTGACCGAAAAGGAATGTCACCAAGGTTTCCCCAGAAAGAATCTGAGGTAGTAAAGAAAAAACTGCGCGCTACACTGGGCAAATTAAGAATAAGTGTTGGTGTAGCTTCCCTTGCAGATGGTGCCGACATTCTCTTTCACGAATGTCTTATTGAAGCGGGCAGGCAGTGCAGGGTTATTCTTCCTTCGCCGGTGGAGGATTTCAGAAAAAGGCTTGAAGCAGATGATCCTGGAGGCTGGGTGGAGAGGTTCGACAAGGTTCTCAAAGCAGCGTCTGCTGTAGAGATCGTCTCCAATTCTGTTTTCACACAGGACTGGGGAATTGTTTACGAGCTTGCAACAGATTACATGATAGGGTATGCAATGAATCTTGCCAGGGAATTCGACGGTGAGATTGTTCCTCTGGTAGTATGGGACAAAAAGATGCAGAGCAAACGCGGAGGAACATACTCAGCCGTGAAGAAACTTCGCTCTCTGGGTTACGAACCTGAAGTAATCACAGTATTTCCTAAATCCCTCTCCAACTACACCGGCAACTCGAAGAGCCGGTCAAGAAAGAATCGAAGAACAGGTTATGTTCCGTCAATGAACGCTTTCGTTGTAGTTGGAGTAGGAAAAGAGATCAGGAATGATGATGAAATAGCAGGTGCTCTTTCCCGGTACATAAAAACCGTTGCTGAAATCACCTCATCCAGCAATACCTTACCAGTTAAGAGAAGCCTCAGTGGTAAAGAAATCTGCCTGGCTTTTGCTGATCTACTCAGTGCAAATCAGTTCATACAGGCTTTCAGAAAACTGCAACCGGAAAGTTGCATATTTGCTCATGTAGGGCTTAGTGTACGTTTTGATGTTTCTCTGTCAAGAGCCGGAGACTTTTACAGCCCTGCTCTTATTGAAGATATCAGCTTAGTTAGAGAGCTTTCACCAGCACAGACATTTTGTACTACTGCATTTCGATCACTCTCAATCCTCATAGAAAGTGATCCATTCCAGTATACCTACAGAGGCCAGTTCTCTATTGCTGACAGGGAAATCAAAATATTTGAGATGAACCTATAGTCTAGTAGAAAAATGCTAAGCAGCAGCTCTCAGTTGTGGCACATATTACTAACTTACGCATATCAAATGGTGTTGTGGAATGCGCTAAATAACTACTATCCAATAACTAAGAATACTTAAGATGCTATTCTAAGTAAATTTATTCGAGAAGATAGTAATTGATTAATGATGCTGTAGTGAATAGATAACTAAGAACAAATTACGCTCAATATGCGACAATAGCAGCAATAAAATATTTGCAAAATAGTAAGTGTCACATATAATTAAATTTCAAGTATAAAGATGTTGCGTAGAAACGTATAAAGAGTATATACTGAACTATATACATAAATTACATCTTGCTATTTCAATAATCCTATTCTATCGTTTGGCAGGGGAATCAGATATTCTGTTTCTGCTGAATGTCTTTTATGGGAGGGGAAGTCAATGAATTGGCGAATGTCTTTTTCAATACTTATTCTGTTAGCTGGCTTTGCAGCAGCAGATGATACGGCTCAGATTAACTTGCTGAGAGGTGCCTTATTAGAGGGACAAGTCACTGAAAGTGAAATCAATCTTTCTTCTGCTCACGAAACAGCAGAGAGTAGTATTGAGAACGGGATTTTCATAGAAGAGTTTGCAGTCGAAACTGATGCAGACTACTATTTTGAATGTGATACGGAAGGATCGTTCATTACATCTCCCATCAGTTGGCCGGGGGGAATTGGGCAAAATGGTTCTTACTTATCAGTAGTGGAAGCGGGAGGAGAGAATGAGGTTCATATTTACAGGACAACAGGGTCACGAGTAACAGGCTTTGATGGCCCTGCTGGTGTGCCAATATATGGTGTTATGTCAACAGGTGGCAACTATTATGTAAACTGCGATGAAGATACAAGCCCTCGTGTATACACATCGTCTAATGGAGGTAGCTCTTGGAGCCCGTTAGGGAGTGCTCCAACAGGATACCACGGTCGAGGAATGTCATATGATGGAGATGTAACACATCATATCTTTGAAGCCGTAGATTCCAAGATTGTTGTTCATTGGGCCCCAAGCGCAGGAACTGCTTCGGGCTGGAATTTATCCTCATATATAGGTGGTTCTTTTATCACCGGTGTTGCTGTATGTGACGCATCAGATGTTTTCCCAGATGTTGGCATATCTGGAACTGCTATAGTGGTTTGTGCAAGAGGCAGTGATGATTTGTGGCTGTTTGTCAGACAATCATCTGGAAATTTGTCATATATAGGTTCCTGTGATATGCCTGGTGTAAGTACAAATTATAATCAGGGTATTACTTATCATGAATCAACTGGAAAATTTTACCTTGTTAATAACAGTTCTGGTACAACAAGAGTGTATCGACTTGACCTTTCCGCTGGAATTGAACCTTCGAATCCTCCAGCTATATCTCGGGTAAATCCATCCAGCTCCACTGCTACAATTGTAGCAGGAGAATCAATAAATTTTCAAGTTTCTGCAACTGATCAGGATGGAGATTTAGATCGTTTTGAATGGGATCTGAATGGACTTAAGGTTGCGGAGAACCCCGCATCGGGATCGTCTGCTATAGATAACTGGTCTAAAACATTTACATCACCTGGAACATATACGGTGAAGGCATCTGTATTTGATGAAGACGGTAATGATGATTTTCTTCAATGGACGGTGCTAGTTGAAGAACCATCAACACCACCTGAGATATTCAGGGACAATCCAACTTCTGAAGATGTCTATATATATATTGGAGAATCGATTACATTCGAGGTAAACGCAACGGATGATAACGGAGACCTTGAATATTTCGAATGGTTAATTGATGGCATGCCTATGGTTACTCACCCAGTATCAGGGGCATCAGCTTCTGATTCATGGGTAAACGATTTTACTGAAGCAGGCACCTTTCAGATTACTTCTGCTATATATGATAGTGATTCCAATACGGATCAGCTGGATTGGAACATACATGTAGAAGATCCGGCCCCAGAGATATTCAGAGATAATCCGATAACAGAATTCGTTAGCATTTACATTGGCGAATCTATCGATTTTGAAGTTCATGCAACTGACGAAAATTCCGACTTGGACCATTTTGTATGGTTCCTGAATGGAGATTGGGTTGCAGAGAATTCAGCATCAGGCGGGTATGATGACGATAGTTGGTTCAATATTTTCAACGAGACTGGTTCTTACCAAGTTGATTCGTATATCTATGACGCACAGGGTAATGAAGACCAGATAGGCTGGCAAGTAGAAGTTACATTGAGCGACATTATAATAAACGAGCCTAATTCTTCTACTTCTTGGACACATTTCGACACCAATCTGTCTATTACCTGGGAGTATCCCGCAATTCTTGCTGGAGATAATGTAAGCATTGCGTTGTACGACGGGGGTACTCTTGTTGAGACACTTGTTGTTTCAACGGTTAATGATGGTTCCTGGATCTATGCAGGTCCTGTACCTATGAGTTGGACACCTGGAACCCAGTATCAGATTAAGATTGTAGATGATCTTGGTAACTTTGGCTGGAGTGAGAATTTTGAAATAGTTCCTTCAGAGAATGCAGAAGTTATCACAGTAACAGAGCCTGATGTTTCTACAATATGGGAACACTTTGAAACAGACCTTCCAGTAAACTGGAGCTACCCTGCTCTGCTTAGAATTCTCTCTGGTGAGAATGTAAGCATTGCTTTGTACGACGGGGGTACTCTTGTTGAGACTCTTGTTGCTTCAACAGACAATGATGGTTCCTGGACCTATGCAGGTCCTGTACCGATGAGTTGGATACCGGGAATCCAATATCAGATTAAGATTGTAGATGATCTTGGTAACTTTGGCTGGAGTGAGAATTTTGAAATAGTTCCTTCAGAGAATGCAGAAGTTATCACAGTAACAGAGCCTGATGTTTCTACAATATGGACTCACTTTGATACAGACCTTCCTGTATCCTGGGAATACCCGGCACTACTTGGGTCAGCAAGTGTTTTTGGTGCTTTGTCGGGAGATAATGTAAGTATTGCACTGTACGATGGTTCCACTCTTGTTGAGACTCTTGTTGCTTCAACAGATAATGATGGTTCCTGGACCTATGCTGGTCCTGTACCCAAGAGTTGGACACCGGGAACCCAGTATAGTGTTAAGATTGTTGATGATCTTGGTAACTTTGGCTGGA
>JAGLQD010000600.1 GCA_023136985.1 Candidatus Sabulitectum sp.
CTAAAAATGGAAATAGCATCGCGATTTCTTAATGCTCCGACCAATACAAGTTTTTTTCTGTTCGGGGCGAGAGGCACAGGCAAATCAACATGGTGTTTGCAGGAATTCCCCGGTGCAGCAAGACTGGACCTCCTTGATCCAGAGGTTCTTCGCAGTTTTGTTGCCAGGCCCGAGAGGCTTAAGGAATTCACTCTTGGCCAACCTCCAGGTTCTGTCATAGTTGTTGATGAAATACAGAAAGCACCTGAACTTCTTTCTGTTGTTCACTCTCTTATTGAGTTAAAGCTTGGATACTGTTTTATTCTCACTGGTTCAAGTTCCAGAAAGCTGAAAAGAACAGGCGTAGACCTTCTGGCTGGCAGGGCTCTTTTGAGAACTATGCATCCATTCATGGCTGGCGAATTGGGAGAAGAATTTTGTCTTGAAACAGCTCTGGAACTGGGCATGCTGCCGGTTGTTCTGGATTCATCCAGTTCCCAGGATGTTCTTAGAAGCTATGTAGCTGTGTACATCAGGGAAGAAGTAATAATGGAGGGGCTTATCAGAACACTGGGAGGCTTTTCCCGTTTTCTGGAAGTTGTTAGTTTTTCCCACTCACAGGTATTGAATATCAGCAATGTAGCAAGAGAATGCAGCGTCGGTAGAAAAACGGTTGAAGGCTACATTTCTGTACTGGAAGACCTTTTACTGGCGTGGCGAATTCCTGTTTTTCAGAAACGAGCAAAGCGTGCTACGGTACAGCACCCCAAATTTTACTTTTTTGACACTGGTGTATTTCAGAGCCTTCGTCCTCGTGGTCCACTTGACAGCCCTGAAGAAATTGCAGGTGCGGCTTTGGAAGGGCTGGTTGCTCAGCATCTTCGTGCATGGATCGATTACGACGGTATGGATGTGAGCATGTTCTACTGGCGAACTATGGCCGGTTCAGAGATAGATTTCATTCTTTACGGAGAATCCGATTTCTGGGCTATTGAAGTAAAACATTCTGATAAGATTCGAAAAGCAGACCTTCGACCTCTGAAAACATTTATGAAGGACTACCCTGAATGCACACCAATCTTCCTTTACCGAGGAGAGATACCTCTTGTTATTGATGGAATCTACTGTTGTCCGTGTGATGACTTTCTTCGCAAGCTCCATCCCGGAAAGCCAATTCTTTCATCTCCCAAGGCCTGAATGTAATTTCATGGACAGAATTCAGCGGGCATCTAATAATTCCAAGCGTGATCAGATGTAGATACAGGGGAAAGACATCTATTTTTTTGCACTTGACAGGTGCAGGGTTTTATGATACCATGTAAATCGGAAAGGGGCGTTAGCGATATGCATGGTTACATCCATAGATTTGCGGAAAAAGTGCTTATTCGTGCAGTAAACCGGGCACCTGTAACTGTCATTCTTGGACCCAGGCAGTGTGGGAAATCTACTCTGGTAAAAGAGTTTATTAAAGCATATAAAGGACCGACTGTTTGTCTTGATCGGCAGGACAGGGCTCATAGAAGAATGCTGGAAGAACCAGAGTTGTTTTTTCAAGAGCATCAGGATGATTTGATATGCCTTGATGAAATACAGCTGGCCCCTGAATTCTTTTCAATTTTGCGGTCGGAAGTAGATAAAAACAGACGACCGGGCCGATTCTTGATACTTGGTTCAGCTTCTCGCGACTTGATTCGTCAAACAAGCGAATCTCTTGCAGGAAGAATAACCCTGCTTGATCTCACACCATTTTTGTTCAGTGAGATTGAGAGTGTTGCTCAAACCAGTCAGTTCTGGCTGCGGGGAGGCTTCCCTGATAGTCTGCTTGCAAACAATCTTGAGGAAAGTTTTGATTGGAGAATGGACTTTGTCAGGACTTTTCTTGAAAGGGACATTCCGCAGTTGGGTTTCTCTATACCTGTGAAAGTAATGGAGAGGCTCTGGCTTCTTATCGCTCACATTCATGGTCAGGTTCTTAATCTCAGCAAATTGTCTGATGCAGCTGATATTTCAGTTCCTTCTCTAAGGAAGTACCTTGGTATTCTTGAAAGTACCTTCATGATCAGAGTTCTCCGACCATACAAAGCAAACCTGAAAAAGCGTTTGATAAAGTCACCTAAGATCTATATCCGGGATACTGGAATACTTCATAGCCTGCTGCATATTGAAACATGGGATGATCTACTGGCTCATCCGGTTAGAGGTTTTTCCTGGGAAGGTCTAGGTATTGAGCAAATTACCACTTT
>JAGLQD010000601.1 GCA_023136985.1 Candidatus Sabulitectum sp.
GTTGTGCCCAGATCCAGCTGGAATACCAAAAGCGGTAAAAAAACAGATTGAAAAAAGACCAGTGATTCCACCGGTTATTCCCATGTGGGATGGCGATGCCGGAGCCAGGATAGCCGGTGAAATAGAGAGGATACTGAAATGAACAGAGCAAAGGGGCTCTTTTTTGCGATGATCACTGCTTTTGCAGTCACAGGCTGTGGTGCCGGGGCTGCTGAAGAAACAATTCACGAGTCATTTGCCACAGCCGACTTCCAGAAATTTGCAGTTTCACTTCAGGGTGAGGATGTAGGTTACATGACCATGGAGACCGAGGCGGTTGGAGATTCTCTCTTCATTACACAGTCCATGGAATGGCATCTGCTGCTTTTGGGAACCACCAGGACCGTTACAATGGAAGTGTCTGCACGAACAGGTACAAACATGGATCTCGGCTACCTTACAATGAGAATGTCTGATGGTACATCCGTAATAGAGACATCAGCAAGAAGAACCGGTAATACAGTTGAGACAACTGTAATGACCTCAGGCAGAGAAATTATCAATACAAGTGAATTTGAAGGAGACTACCTTCCATCATTTGTAGATCTGGCAGCAGCCACTATGGACTGGGCAGCGGGAGATGAAAAGATCTTCCCGACTTTTGACCCGTCCACAGGAATGATCTTTGAAGCTACCGTAACATGCGAAGCAATTGAAGATGTTTCTCTTATGGGCGATATGGTTCCAGCTGCCCGTCTTCTAATTGCTCAGCAGGGCATGAGAAACACCGTCTGGGTTTATCAGGGTCAGATCGTTCGCGAGGAAGAAACGGGAATGGGCATGGTTCTTACCAGAGTGGCACCGGATACTGAGGACAATATTATTCCATCCAGTGATCTGTATGAGGTTTACGCTGTTACTTCAAACACAGTAAGAGACCCAAGAAGGACCGGCGAGCGGGCATGGCTTCTTGTTGGTGATGTTAACTGGGACGAATTCGAACTTGACTACCCTGGAATTCAGACATTAGCTGACGGGCCGGTTATTTCCGTAACTGCAACTATACCGCAGAATCCGGTTGCTTTTCCAATGCAGGAAACCAGCGGGGAACTGGCATCTTACCTGGAAGCCGATGCTATGATACAGTGTACTGATCCTGTGATCATTGCCGTTGCAGACAGCCTTACAGAAGGCTCAACCGATGCCTGGGATGCTGTGACAAGAATTTCAAGGTTTGTGGACAGAGCAGTAGAGAATGTTCCCACAGTATCTCTTCCGTCTGCAGTTGATGTGCTGGACAATAAGCGTGGAGACTGCAACGAACACACCATACTTACAGTGGCACTATGCCGCGCTGTTGGAATTCCTGCTGTTACCTGTGCGGGTATTGTCTATGTAGACAACGGTATCTTCGGTTACCATGCCTGGCCAGCGGTATGGGTTGGTGAATGGGTTGCGATCGATCCTACATTCGGTCAGCAGGTGGCAGACTGCACCCATATTGTTCTTGCCCAGGGAAGCCTGGATGCGCAGTATGTGGTTAATGGAGTTCTTGGCAGACTTTCGATTGAAGAGTATACAGGTCAAGATATTTCAAACAGTATTAGTGAGTAACTGTTTTGTGCATTCTCAAGATTTTGGTATCTCATTGAGAGATAAGTTGTTGTTATATGATTGCTGGTGTTTGTTTCGATTGGAGCTAAAATGACAGAACAAAAATCACATAGATTGTGGAAACACATTGAGTTCAGCCGAAATTGGCTTAAATGTGATACTTCAACTATAGACGATCTGTCTCCTTCATGGTTCGAACGAAGAAAAATTCTTCAAAGAGACTCAAAGGAATATCAGGAATTTATTATTGAACTTAAACGTGAACATGCCATTGAGACCGGGATTGTGGAACGGATGTACGACCTTGAAAAAGGTATAACTGAAACATTTATAAAAAAGGGATTTGTTGAGTCATATATTAGCCATAATGATACAAACATTCCAGTTCCGAAATTACTTTCTCATTTATCCGATCATTTTGAAGCGGTTGATTTTGTCTTTGATGTAGTAAAAGAAAATAGAAATTTAACAGTTAGTTTTATCAAAGAACTTCACTCATTGGTAACTCGCCATCAGGGATATGCTGAAGGAAGAGACCCATTTGGTAGGAGAACTAAAATAGATCTGATAAAAGGGGCTTTTAAAATCCATGAGAACAATCCAACCCGTAAAGACGGTGCTAAGATTTTGTATTGCCCCCCTGAGCATGTTCAGTGCGAAATGGAGAATTTGGTTTCCCTTTACAATAATGCCGAGAATGAAAAAGTCCATCCTCTAATTTGTGCCACCTGGTTTCACCATGCATTCACTACAATTCACCCCTTTGTGGATGGCAACGGTCGTGTTGCAAGACTACTTGCAAGTTTGATTTTGATAAAACATGGTTTGTTCCCTTTTACAGTTCTAAGAGAAGAAGCTAGAGATAAATATATCGATGCTCTTGAAAAGGCTGATGCTAATGAATTCCAATCGCTAGTAGATTATTTTGCCGAAGTCCAAAAAAGATATATCGAAAAAGCTCTAAATCTAAAAGAAGTTTCAAGTTCATCATTTGATGAAGTAGTAGATATTTTTTCAGACAAAATTGAGAATTGGCATAAGAAAACAATTGTCGATAGAGAGAGTCATCTAATTGAGGCTAGAAATCGTGTTTTTGATTTTTGCTTCGAGCAGTTGAAATCAATATCTAATCAACTTGAAGCTAAACTTAACGGAAATGCCAGCATTACTATTGAAAAATGTACTTTCAAAGGGGAGAAAGAACAAAGTTATTATTATGGACAGATAATTAAATACGCTAACAGGCATAACTACTATTTCAACAGAAATCACCCAAAAGGGTGGATGACTTTTCGAGTTAAATTAGCTGAAAATAGAAAATATCAACTCTGTATTACTATGCACCACTACGGTTATGATGATAGTACTTTAGCTATCGGGGCATTTCTTGAGTTTTTAATCCCTCATGAAGGTCATGACCGAGTAGACGAAGCTCTTCCCTTGGAAATCAGGCCACATGTAATTTCGCTTGTTGGAGACGTAACAGCGAAAGAAAAGAACATAGCAGCTTTTGTAAAAAGCGCAGTAACCCTGACTATGGCTCAAATTGCCAGTGAACTATAGCGAACCGTTTAACAGGATACAAGGAATGTATAATAAATCATTGGATGTAGAACATATCTCAACTTTACTTCAGAAGTTGATCCTATTGCATCGGGGAAGAATAGTAAATGCAATACAGATGCAATATAATATGCGTATAATGTTGACTGGCAATGTAATATATTGCTTGCACTATTGTATCAAGGGTTAATTGTGTAATGAGAACAGGAATGAGGAGCAATTTTGTTCAGAGGTTTTGAGCACGCAGCTATGAGAAGGGCAATTGAGCTTGCTCTGCTGGGAGGGAAGAAGGTTTTCCCCAACCCCAGGGTTGGTGCGGTTATCATTTCCTCTGATGGAGAGACAGTCTCGGAAGGTTTTCATGCTTTTCACGGCGGTGCCCATGCAGAAAGAAATGCTTTGGCAAATGCCGGGGATGTAACAGGCTGTACCATGGTTGTTACCCTTGAACCGTGCAGCCATCACGGCAAAACTCCTCCATGCGCTGAAGCCATAGCAGACTCCGGGATCAGCCGGGTTGTTGTGGGTCTAACCGATCCCAATCCTCTTGTTGCAGGGGAGGGAATCAAATTCCTCAGGAACAGAGATGTTGATGTTGAAGTTGGCCTCTTCAAAGAAGAAGTGGAAAATCTCAACGAGATATATCTTCATCACATTGCCACAGGCAGAAGTTTTGTTCACCTGAAGATGGCTGGTACCCTTGACGGCAGAAGTGCTGCGGCAGATGGCTCAAGCAGATGGATCACCGGCGAGGAATCAAGAAGAAAGGTACATGAGTTCAGAAGAAGCTCACATGCTGTGCTGGTTGGACGGGGAACAGCAGTCACAGATGATCCTGAACTCACAGCACGTGATGTACAGTGCGCAGAAGAGGATCAGCCTGTACGGATCGTGCTTGCCCGCAGAGAGCTGCCATTCGATCTCAAATTATTAAATTCTCCTGGAAGAACAGTGGTGGTAACTCACCGGCGTCGTGATCTGCCTGGATCAATTGAGGTGTGGCGGGGAATTGAAACACTCACACAACTTCTTGCAAGAACTGCGAGGGAAGGGCTTGGTCATATACTGTGCGAGGGGGGCAGCTCACTTGCAGCATCACTGCTGAGGGAACAGCTGGTTGACAGGCTTAGCATATTCACAGCACCGGCAGTGCTGGGCAGTACTGGATCTCCTCTGCTTGGAGACCTGGGTATTGAGGAAATTTGTGATATTATTCGAATGGAGAATGTAACGGTTACCAGATTCGGAAACGATATTCTTACGGAGGGGCGAGTTGTTTACAGGGCTGATTGAGTGCACAGGAATAGTCAGAAAGACTGGTAGTGGATTTCAGATCGAAGCAGGAAAAGATCTTGATCTGTCCCGCGGTGACAGCCTTGCTGTTAACGGCTCCTGTCTTACTGTGACAAAAATAGAGAGAAAATACCTGTGCTTTGATGTTTCACCGGAAACATTCAGAAGAACGGTAAATCCGATTCCAGGCTCAAAAGTCAATCTGGAAAGATCCATGGCTGCTGAAGGCAGGTTTCATGGCCATTTCGTTACCGGTCATGTGGATGCTGCAGGTACGGTGACAAAAGTAAAGAAGACTTCCGGGTTCAGCGAGATCACAGTTTCCTTCCCGGAAGAACACTCTCTGCTTCTTGTTGAAAAAGGTTCCGTGACAGTTTCCGGTATAAGCCTTACTGTGGCCTCTCTTACTGGAAGCAGTTTCACAGTTGCTGTTATTCCGGAAACACTGAAAACAACAACTGCAGGGGAATGGAAACCCGGTTATCGCGTTAATCTGGAGTTCGATATAATAGGTAAGTATGTGACACAGGCTGCACTGGCAGCCCGATCAAAAGAATCGTTGAGGGAGTACCTTGAACAGTACGAAACTGGCAGGAGCTGAAGAAGCGATCGCCGCTGTAAAGCGCGGCGAGATGATAGTAGTGGTTGACGATGAGAACCGTGAAAATGAGGGCGATCTGATAATTGCCGCAGAATACTGTGACGCTGCTCATATTAATTTTATGGCAACTCATGCCCGTGGCCTGATCTGTCTTGCAATGAAGAAAGAACATCTGGCAAGGCTTGATCTTCACGCGATGGTGCCAAGAAACACATCTCTTCACGAAACTGCATTCACGGTAAGTATCGATGCAATTGACGGAGTTACCACAGGCATCAGTGCCGCAGACAGGGCAAAGACAATCGCAGTGGCTATAGATCCGGAGACAAAACCTGAAGACCTTGGAAGACCCGGGCACATTTTCCCCCTTGCAGCAAGAGATGGGGGAGTTCTGCGAAGAATAGGGCATACAGAGACGGCTGTTGATCTGGCAAAGCTTGCGGGACTTCATCCCTCCGGCGTAATCTGTGAGGTTATGAATCCCGATGGAACCATGGCAAGATTACCGCAGCTCAAAGAATTTGCTAAAGAGCATGGGCTGCTGCTTTCCTCGGTGGAAGAGCTGGTCAAGTACCGGCACAAGAACGAGGTTCTGGTGGAATGTGTAGCCGATGCAACACTGCCTACGGATTTCGGTGAATTCAGGGTGAAGGTCTACGAAAGCCTGATCGACAAGGAGACACATGTGGCTCTTTACAAAGGCGATATTGCAAAAGATGAAAGCATTCTTGTAAGGGTTCATTCCCAGTGTCTTACAGGTGATGTGTTCGGCAGCAGACGATGTGACTGCGGCAGTCAGCTTCATGCAGCCATGCAAAGGGTAACAGATGAAGGATGCGGAGTTATTCTGTATATGGCTCAGGAAGGCCGTGGAATAGGCCTGGCCAACAAGATCAAGGCTTATCACCTTCAGGATAATGGCATGGATACCGTTGACGCGAATGTTGAACTTGGATTCCCCCCGGACCTGAGAGATTACGGTATTGGCGCTCAGATCCTGAGTGACATGGGGCTTTCCAGAATCAGACTTATGACAAATAACCCGAAGAAAATAATAGGGCTTTCCGGCTACGGTCTTGAAATAACAGAGCGAGTTGGAATTGAAGTATGTCCCACGGACGAGAACCGTTTCTATCTCAGAACCAAGAGGGACAGAATGGGACATCTACTGAAAGGAGTTGATGGAAATGGCCTGGATACATGAAGGACAACTTGAAGGGGAGGGTCTTAAAACTGCCATAGTCGTATCTCGATTCAACAGTTTTATTACTGGCAGACTTCTGGACGGGGCTCAGGACTGCCTTATCCGTCACGGAGTTGAAGAAGAGGATATTGATGTTTTCTGGGTTCCCGGAGCCTGGGAGATTCCAGCAGTTGCAGCAAATCTTGCGAAAAGCAGATCATTTGATGCAGTTATCTGTCTGGGGACGATAATTCGTGGAGAGACTCCTCATTTTGAGTATGTAGCCT
>JAGLQD010000602.1 GCA_023136985.1 Candidatus Sabulitectum sp.
TATGGCTGGTTTTGAGTTCAACCCCGGTGAAAAAGTTTTTGCAGACACCAACAGGTACACTCTTCAGGGAAACAAGGTGAAATTCCCTGTTCATTATCCTTGACTGGAAAAAATGGATCACACAAAATCTGCTCCTTAAACAGTAGCTTCCGGTTCTTCCGGTGCAGGCAAGATAAGACATCTCAAAACTAAAGTATACTTATTCCGAAGAGTCAGCATCGGTATACAGTAATTAAAAGTAGAGTGGGAACATTATTTCGATTGATGACTACATATAGCCGAATGGGAATACAATTCCTATCTTCGCAGTGTGTATATACCTTTGATTTCCTTTTCTGAAAGGTTGTGTGGTATTATGAAGTGCTTTGTGGGTTGTTTATCGTTTTTACTGCTGTTGACTACGCTGCCAGTCTACGCTGATTCAATGGATTCTTATGTTCTTTACACAACAGGCACCGATGAGAGGCCGGATCTGGAATGGGAAGAGCATAACCTGGGTAACCTCTGGAGTTCATTCCTGAACAACGGATCTTTTGGAGCTCCCGATGGAAACTCTCCATCAATGGACTGGCCTGGAGGCTCTGACAGCCATTACTTATGGGGAGGGGGGTTGTGGAGTTGCTGCGCCGGTGAAGTAACAAGCAGCTGGCCGGACAGCATGGACAAATGGGCAAGTTGTTCTGATTATGGCGAATGGGAATTCTATGCCAGCGAAGGCTATCCCATGGAAAAGCTTGTTCCGGGACCTGTTGCAGATGAGCAGACCCAGTACGGATACGACGACTGGTATCTTACAAGCAACCCGGATCCTTACGGAATGGGCGTCTGGGAGGAAAACTACAGCTGGGCTGCTCCCGGTTACAACAACTTCATTGTGAACAAGCTTGTGATAACCCACCACAATGAGTTCGGCAGCGGGGCCTCTCTTGACGGTTTTGTTGCTGCGATCAGAGGCGACTGCGATGTTGCAACTGCTGATTCTGTGGAAGCTCATGTTGATGACCTTGTGTACTACGACGGGCATGCCATATGGGCAAACGGAAGCTATTCATTCGAATACATCTTTGACGGTGGTGTGAGCGCCAGTGATCAGGATGCTTATACCTATCAGCAGAACCCCGAAAACCCTCTTCCATCGTCTGACCCGGAAAATATCTACTACCACTACAACTACCTGGGAGCTGACGGTATCCCTGATAACGACGTGGATCAGAATGGCGTAAGCGACCACTTCACCATACTTGCAAAGGTCGTGGGGAGTGATACCACATATGTAACAGATCCTCTTTCCGGTGTTGAACTTTTC
>JAGLQD010000603.1 GCA_023136985.1 Candidatus Sabulitectum sp.
CTCTCTGGGAACATCGCAGGCCTCAGGATGATCTGCTTTTTGTTCGCCGGCACCTACCTGATTCGTACCGGGCTCGGTATTCTACAAGGGTACCTGTATGCCAGAGTAGGTGGAGGAGCTGTACTTGACCTGAGGCGAGACCTCTACAACCACTTACAATCCCTGTCCATGCCATTTTTTCATGCCAACAAAACTGGAAGACTAATTGCATCCTTTACAAGCGATATCTCTCTAATGAAGGGGCTCTACACCTCAACAATTATATCACTTATCACTGATACTTTGCAGTTTGCTACTCTGCTTGTTGTAATGTTTCTTATCAATCCCGGTCTCTCCTGGATTGCTGTATTGTGTTTACCCTTCTATGGTCTGCTGGTTAATAGAATTACTTTACCAATCAGGAAAGCCAGTGAGCTTGTTCAGGATCAAATGGCAAGATCAACAGGCGAGCTTCAGGAAAAATTATCGGGTATCAGAGAAATCCAGGCATTTATCAGTGAAAAATCTCAGAGTCAGGCAATTTCCTCATCCTTTAAGAAACTGCTGGATTTACGGATTCGTTTGACTCTAATTGGTTCTCTTGGAAATCTTTCAGGAATTATCAGTGCATTTGGTTTGATTCTGGTTATCTGGTTTGGCGGTAATCAGGTTATTTCCGGAACCATGGAACTAGGTGTTTTCATTGCTTTTCTTGCATACATGGGGCAGCTCTTTGGTCCGGTAAATACTTTTGTATCAATTAACAGCAGTGTTCAAATCTCCATGGAGGGGGCCAGGCGAGTTTTTGATATTCTTGATACAGAATCTGAAATCAAAAATGCTTCAAATCCTATTGTACTGTCACCAGTGCAAGGGCATATTGAGCTAAAGAATGTTTCATTTAGTTACAACTCCAGTGATTCGAATGCAATTCATGATGTATCCCTCAGAGTCGAGCCTGGACAGAGCTTAGCTCTTGTTGGCTCCAGTGGTTCTGGGAAAACGACTTTGACAATGCTCTTAATGAGATTCTACGATCCTGTGTCAGGAGTTGTTTTGATTGATGGACACGATCTTCGACAATTAGATGTTCAAGAATACAAAAAACAAATAGGAGTGGTTTTTCAGGATCCATTTCTGTTTAACACCAGCATATTAGAAAACATAACTCTTGGAAATCCGGATGCAGACTTTGAAGCTGTGAAGAAAGCCGCTGACGCTTCTTATGCAACAGAGTTCATCTCCAGACTTCCAGCAAAATTCGAGACTGTGATTGGAGAACGAGGTGTAACTCTTTCAGGCGGTCAACAACAAAGGCTGGCGATCGCCAGGGTTTTACTGAAAGACCCTAATCTGGTAATACTGGATGAAGCAACTTCTGCTCTGGATACTGAGTCCGAGAAACTTGTCCAGAAAGCCATGAGTCATCTGCTGAAGAACCGAACCAGTATCATTATTGCACACAGGCTGTCTACTATAAAGACAGCTACAAACATTGCTGTTCTCGATAAGGGCAGGATTGTTGAGATTGGAAACTTCAGTGAGCTTTTGAAAAAGAAAGGTCGGTTCTGGGATTTTCACAAACTACAGTAATCAAATTACACAGTGGGAATTCGATTGTACCATTACAGCCATGCATAATCCTTCTGGACCATCAATTTTCCCTTTAGTTTAATGAGTTGTCGAAATGTACTAACCAATCATTCGCAGTATGCACGAGGTTATTCCGCAGATCTCAAGCATGCTTTGTGTCGAATACAGTATTCGAGGTGAGAACATTCACAAAGAGGGAAATCAGTTTAACAACTGCTACGTGGGTTTCATCTACATGGACGCAAGCGGCAACAGACAGTTCTGTATAAACAGCTACGACGGCAGCTTCAACTGGCAGCAGGACACCCTGCAGATGAACACTGAAGAACTCGGTGCATCCAGTATTCAGTTTCTCATATTCCTCAGCAAGTCCGGAACGCTCTGGGTTGATGATGTGGTATTCCTGGACTGATCAGCAGCAGCGTCCATAATCCTGGTTTCCACACAAACCGAACCTCTGCAATATTTCCGGGTTATTTGAGTATAGCATGGAGGAATTTATGATCAGAACTGAGATCGGATCGGAAAGAGAGCTTGTAGCAGCTGCACAGGCTGATGACTTGTCTGCTTTCAATGAACCTGCCGGATGCTGGTAGAAAGATGTTTATGGGAATCGAATCAAAATCGGAGTAATGATACATGGTTACTTTCACAGTAGACTCCGTTTACTCGTGTTCAGATATGGAAGAATGACATCCTCAACTGACAAAAGCATTATGAAAGATCTGAATGGTGGTTGTATGCGAAAAGTCATATAGAAGAAGACTCTGCAACGCACCGTATCATTACTTCAGTTGGCAGAGCAGGTGGCTGTTAACCACTAGTACACTGTACAGCTTAACCT
>JAGLQD010000604.1 GCA_023136985.1 Candidatus Sabulitectum sp.
CAAGACAACAAAAGGAAAGCATACAACAGTCTCAGCAAGGCTGATCCCACTTGGCAACAGCACATTCCTCATGGATACACCAGGGCTGCGGGCGTTCTCTGTGGATCATATCCCCAGAGACGAACTGAAGTTCTGCTTTGCTGAATTTGACAATGTGGGTCCCTGCAAATTCAGAGACTGCCTCCATGAAACAGAACCGGAATGCGCAGTACTGAAAGCGGTAAAAGACGGGCTGATCGACAGGGAAAGACACCAGTCTTACATCAAACTTCTCCATGAAGAGAACACATACGCATAAAAAAACCGCCTGGCATCAACACCAGGCGGCATCTATCTATACAGCGAACGGAATTAGCAGATTGAAGCGATCATCATGGCTTTGATGGTGTGCTTGCGGTTCTCTGCCTCGTCCCAGACAACTGAACTGGGTCCTTCAATAACATCGAATGTTACCTCTTTGCCCTTTACAGCAGGCAGGCAGTGCATGAAGATGCATTCAGGATTGCCTGTAGCTTCCATCATTTCCTGATTCACCTGATATGGCTTAAGCATGGCAATACGCTCAGCTGCTTTGTCTTCTTCACCCATTGAGGTCCACACATCGGTGTAGATAACATCAGCGCCTGAAACAGCTTCCTGTACATTGTCGGTAATTCTGATCTCGGAACCACTCTCCTCTGCGAGACCCATAACAGTATCCACAAGGTCCTGCTCAGGCTGAAGGCTTTCAGGGGCAAGAATGGTGCAGTTAACACCCATCATTGCCATTCCGATCATCAGGCTGTTTGCCATGTTGTTTCTGCCGTCACCGGTGTAGACAAAATTCACTCCCTTGAGCTCTCCTATGTTCTCTTCAATGGTCATAAGATCTGCAAGGATCTGCGTGGGATGAAATTCATCTGTCAAGCCGTTGAACACAGGAACACCTGAATACTGATGAAGAGCTTCCACCATTTCCTGCTTGAAACCGCGGAACATTATGCAGTCGAACATTCTGCCAAGAACACGAGCGGTGTCCTCTACAGATTCCTTAACTCCAAGCTGAATGTCCGCAGAGCTCAGGAACACTGGATGTCCGCCCTCTTCGCCGAAAGCTGTCTCGAATGCACAACGGGTACGGGTAGAGCGCTTCTCGAAAAGCATTGCAAGTGTCTTGCCCTGAAATCTCTGGTAAGTCTGGAAACCCAGTCTCTCCTGCTTCAGATTATGTGCAAGGTCCAGAAGGTAACGGAGCTCAGCGGGGCTGAGATCAAGAAGTGTAAGAAGACTTCTTCCTCTGAGGTTAAAAGCCATTACGGGCTCCTCTCGAATGAGTTTGTTAAAATCGGGGATCGCCGGAAGATAGTAGTTTAAAACCCGCCGTCAATGAAGACAGTAACTCATCCTGTATATATCAGCAGCTCTTCACCGGATACCCTGTGATTCTTCAGTGAAACTACAGGGCGTTCCATATCATTGAGAACCCCAGATCGGCTTTGCTGGCACG
>JAGLQD010000605.1 GCA_023136985.1 Candidatus Sabulitectum sp.
CCGCCGTCACTTATCCAGCCGTAGATCACATTCGAAGAGCCAAGGGCTATCTCCAGTTCTCCGGAAAGAGGAGGATTAGTTGTCATTCTTCTTACTGCAGTAGTGACCAGACCATCTGATACTATTTCAATGAAGTCCAGACAGTCGCTGACATTGGTGTAGCTTGCGGCAACTTCAGGGGCGCCTTCCCAGTCAAGTGAAACTCCCTCAAACCGTGTGTTGCTGTGACCGGAAGATAAAAGCCAGCTATCCACATGCTCAATTCCACCCATGTAAAAAATAATTGACTGAGTTGCCTCACGGGAACCCTGCTGGCCTCGTCTTGCAACCTGCCATATCTGTTCGCCTCTTGAAACAAGTGAATCAAGAGGAAACTCTCCTGAATTGTGCCTGGCAACACAAACAGCAGCATTAACAATGTCCGGAGTATCCATGTAGAATCTGCGGCGCGCATTTCTGGTTATGCGCTCACCTGTCTCAAGATCAACAACTCCCACACCGAACACTGCTCCGGGCAGGGCCACAACATTGTCCATTACTCTGCCCAGATCCGAAGGCAGCCCCCTGGACGACTCTGTTACTACCGTATCCGGATTAAGAAGCATGGGAGGAAGACCTCCGGTCTTAAGAGCGGATCCCGGAGCAGCCACGATCATGGCCATTAACAATGCTATCATTTATTGTTTCCTCCAATACTTAGAAGACAAAGAAAGGGGAGGAGGGCAAGCCCTCCCCCCCAAGAAAGAACAAGCTTCAGCTTAGTTAGCGTTGCTTGTGAATACGGTAAGACCCAGATCTTCAGGCTGGTACTCGTAGCTGAAGCTCACGATTGTACCGTTCTCTGTATTGTCGTCAGGTGTTACTGTGAGACCATACATCTTTACGTAAGCGTTTTCGCCGGTGTCGTATGGAAGCTTAACGAAGACAACACTGTCGCCTGTGTAAAGTATGTAGCTGTTGGCGATCCAGGAATCAGGGTCACAACTTCCGTAAGTGGTACCTGGCTCCTGGAAGTAGCAAACATGACCATTTCCGAATTCGCCGAAGCTTCCGCT
>JAGLQD010000606.1 GCA_023136985.1 Candidatus Sabulitectum sp.
CTCCTCTCCATGCAAGATGCGGAACCAGTTTTCTGATGTATGTAATGATAGTTACCATTCTCTGCTACACCATTATCGACTCTATGGTTTACCTGGCAACCGGTGTTTCACCTGCTGCTCACTGGAGAGTTCTCTATCACCTTCCGCTGATACCGCTTGTGATGGGCATTTCCTACGAGGTTCTTAAAATGGCAGACAAACACCTGGATACATCAGCCTTCGCCCGCGCTCTTTCCAAACCAGGCCTGTGGCTCCAGCATCTCACCACAAAACCCGCCACAGCTGAAATGCTCGAGGTTGCTGAAACTGCTGCAAAAATGGCATTGGGATACGACCTGCCGCCTGAGGTTGTAATTGCAGAGGAGAAAGCCCAATGACAAAGAATGCACAGTCAGGCAGTGCAGAAAACAAGAAACTCCAAAACAAAGCACTTGCGGAGCAGAAAAAGATCGAAGACCGGCTGAATGAGATAGACGGCGAGCTCTGCAAACCGGAAGTACTTCGAAGCCGCATCCTGATGAAGTCTCTCAACACTGAACGGTACGGTCTTGTTAAGATCAATGAAACTCTTGTTGACATACTTGACACCGAATCTCTTCTGAAAGAGATGACCTCAGCTGCTACTGGAGACGACCCGGAACTGGGTGAAATGGCTGCGGAAGAGATCCCTGAATTGAAGAAACGGATGGAAAAGCTTAATCACAAGCTCAATATCCTTCTTATCCCTCCTGACCCCAATGACCAGCGTGGTGTTGTAATGGAAATTCGTGCTGGAACCGGTGGTGATGAGGCAGCTCTTTTCGCAGGCAGTATCTTTAAAATGTACAGCTACTATGCCCAGAAAATGGGTTGGAAAGCCGAAGTTATCAACGCAAGGGAAAGCGATCGTGGAGGCTACAAGGAAATCATTCTTAATCTCTCCGGCAATCAAGTCTACAGCAGGCTTAAGTATGAATCAGGGGTCCACAGAGTGCAGAGAGTTCCAGAAACGGAAACAAGTGGAAGAATTCACACATCGGCCTGTACAGTAGCTGTTCTTCCAGAAGCTGAAGAAATCGATGTAGAGATCAAGAGCGATGAGCTTCGCGTTGATGTTTACCGCTCAAGTGGTCCCGGCGGACAGAGTGTCAATACAACAGACTCTGCAGTGCGGATCACACACCTTCCAACTGGAACCGTTGTCTCTTGTCAGGATGAAAAAAGCCAGATCAAGAACAAGGCAAAAGCAATGAAGGTTCTCAGGTCAAGACTGCTGATCGTGAAGCAGGATGAAGAGAATGCCAAACGATCAGAAAGTCGTAAGAGCATGGTAGGTTCAGGGGACAGATCAGCAAAGATCCGCACATACAACTTTCCTCAAGGCAGATTCACCGATCACAGAATTCACCTGACCCTTCACAACCTCAGCGATATCCTCAGTGGTAATCTGGATCAGATCATTGAAGCACTGATAAAAGCTGACCAGGAGAAGATCCTAGCAGCAAGATCCGCCAGGTAATGCCTGCCACAGCCAGACAATGACCATATCTGAAGCCATTCAAGAGGTTTCCGGTTTGCTTGGAACCGCAGGATCTGATGACGATAGTTCTCTCTGGCAGGCGAAGGTACTGGTTGCTCATGCGATTACCATAAAGCCTTCACAGCTGCACCTGAAGCATGACTTCCTGCTGGATCTCCGGCAGAAGGAAGAGCTGTTCCTCATGGTAGAGAAGCGCATATCCGGCATTCCACTTCAGCATGTGATCGGGGAATGGGATTTCTACGGCAGAACATTCACTGTAGACAAAAGAGCTCTTATACCAAGGCCGGAAACCGAACTTCTTGTTGAATTCATTACAAAAACAGAATTGCCTTCCAGACCTCTTATTCTGGATGTGGGCACCGGTTCCGGGATTATTGGCATTACTCTGGCTCTGGAAATTCCCCAATCAAAGGTGATAGGCACTGACATCTCCACATCAGCAGTTGAGCTGGCCAATGAGAACAGGAAGCTCTTGAACGCAGAAAACTACTCCGCTGCAAACTGCCACCTGGCTAACATCCCTCCAGCTGTTCATTCAATATCAAAGGATGGAAAATTTGATGTGATTGTCGCCAATCTCCCGTACATTCCCTCGGAAAACATATCGTCTCTTCAATCAGAGGTCAGAAACCACGATCCTCTTCTGGCTCTTGATGGGGGCAGCGGAGGAACTTTGCTTATATTGGAACTCATAGAGACAATTCCGGAGAAAATAGGATCAGGAGGTCTGGTGGTTCTGGAAACTGGTTATGACCAGGAGATCTCGGTTCCATCACTATTCAACAGGAAACTCTGGTCAGACATCCGAACAGTTAAAGACCTCTGGGGAAATCACAGAATGGTCACAGCCATAAGGAGATAACAATGGCTTCCAGGGTAGGAGTACAGATCGGTAAGGTAACAATTGGAGCAGGAGCACCTGTTGCAGTTCAATCCATGACCAATACACCCACCTCTGACCACGCTGCAACTCTGGAGCAGATCGGCAAGCTTGCTTTTCTCGGCGCGGAGATCGTCAGAGTTTCTGTTCCGGACATCGAATCGGCGGAGGCTCTTCCGAGAATAATAGAAAGATCCCCGGTTCCCATAGTAGCCGATATTCACTTCAGAGCTGATCTTGCAATAAGGTCAATTCAGGCAGGAGTACACAAACTCAGACTGAATCCCGGCAATATCAGGCGCAAAGAGGACGTGCACGAGATAGCAGAGCTTGCAGGAGAACACGGCATTCCCAT
>JAGLQD010000607.1 GCA_023136985.1 Candidatus Sabulitectum sp.
CTCCGGTGACAAGATGAATGCTCATTCCTGCTCTCTTCCTGTATTTTATTTCAATCGTACTCATGGTTGCTTAGTATAGAGACCCATGGCATATAATGGATTAAGGCTGTTGGTGCAAGCTGGAAACCTGCTCCGGTTTCGTCTCTGCTACTTCTTTAAGAATACCCATGGTTTGAAGTTTGCATGAGTTAACCGTTGCTGCCAAGTGAGGTGCTTAAGTCACAAAGCGGATACTTGACCTGAAAACAGCAATGTTTTATGTAAATCTAAGAATGAATCTTGTAATTGCATAAAACAAGGAGCGGGATGCGTAAATATATTCATCGAATATCAGAGCCTTTGCTTAAGAATCTTGCAACGAAGTATCCTGTGGTAACTATCACTGGTCCGAGGCAGTCCGGGAAAACAACTTTATGCAGAATGGCTTTTCCACAAATGGCTTATGTCAATCTTGAAGAGCCGGATACTCGTGAATTTGCACTGAATGATCCCAGAGGTTTTCTTGCTCAATTTCCCAGGGGTGCTATTCTTGACGAGATTCAGCGTGTTCCAGGTCTTGTATCATATATCCAGAGTATAGTGGATGCATTTGATTTTACAGGGAACTTCATTCTTACAGGCAGCCACAACTTGAGTGTATCCAATACTGTGAATCAATCACTGGCAGGAAGAACAGCGCTGCTGACCCTTCTTCCATTCTCTCTGGCGGAGATTTCAACCAATTGGACAGATTCAAAAACAGATAATCAGATTTACATGGGCGGATACCCGAGAATATTTGATAGAGATTTGAATCCAACTCAGGCAATGTCTGATTATGTTGCCACTTACATTGAAAGAGATGTACGCCGGTTGAGTATGGTGCAAGACCTTGCAGTTTTTCAGAAATTCGTGAGATTGTGTGCTGGAAGAACTGGACAGATAATCAATTACGCCAGATTAAGTAATGATACGGGGGTGGCACAACCTACTGTAAAAAAATGGTTGTCACTTCTTGAGGCCAGTTACATCTGTTTCAGACTTTCTCCATTTTTCAGAAATATATCCAAACGGCTGGTGAAATCACCGAAGCTCTATTTCTATGATACTGGGCTCGCTGCATATCTTATG
>JAGLQD010000608.1 GCA_023136985.1 Candidatus Sabulitectum sp.
AGGTGACATTATTACTGAAATAGACGGCGAAAAAGTATACCATCCGGAAGCTTTAAGAGTAATGATACAGAACTCCACAGAAGAGCTGGATGTGATGGTTCAGAGAGATTCGGAAACTACCGAGATCGTGATCCCATCATTTCGCCAGTAGGGTAACAGAGTTACCGCTGGCTATAAGTGCATATTCACAATCGTCTGCAAGTACAACTAGAGGGTTCTCTCCATATTCATTAGTTTTCCAGGCAATTTCCCCGTTTTCCAGACAAACCTGGATTCCAAAGGATGAGCACACCGCATAAACACATGACACTTCACTATCCGCCGCAGCCCAGCTTGGAGTTTCCGGGAATGTGAACATGATCTGGATCATCAGATCAGAAGGGGAACAAACCGCAACCTCATTCCATTCATCAGTGGAAAAAATAAGATTATCCGGCCCTGCTCCTGACATGAAGAGCAGAGAACCGTTTACTTTCTCAGAGGCAAGCTCTGCGAATGATGGTATGGAAAAAGTGATCATTGTTCCGTCAGCATATCCTGCAGTAACCATTCCCTTAAACCCTTCAATACATGTTACTTCCGAATTTACCAGGGTATGAACAGTAATAATTGAAAGATCTGTACAGTCATACAGAACAAGAGACCCATCCTCGAGCAGCACAACCGGCTGGTCGTCGCAGACAGCAAGGAATATTCCTTCTGCAGGCATAGTAACGGAAACTGTTACCTCAAAACCATCAATACGAAGCAACTGATCACCGGAAACTGCAAAGGACAAAAGCCCGGTGCCTGCTTCAACAGCTGTTATCTGCCCTCCTGCTGCCGTCTTTCCATGAATTCTCCCATGCCTGAGTTCCATGTGATACAAAGTATCACCTGAAGCAATAAGACCATAATTACCACTTCCTGAAAACACAGGAGAAAGTGTTACTGCTGAGGGAAAAGAAGCCTCGCCCTCTTTGTATGTGGGAAAAGTAACAGGATCCTCTGCCCCCAGCACACAAGCTGTCACCGGGAGCAGTGTAAGAAGCAGAATCAGCTTCAGCTTGAGTTTCAGCTTTGAGTTAGCGGACAACAGCTATTTTCCTTGTAATTGTTGCTTCTGATGTCTGCATGGTGACAAAATAAACACCAGGGCTGAGCTCTGAACCGTGAAGGATCAAGGATCCGGCCCCTGCAACTACATTACCATCATGAACAGTGCGCACGATCCTGCCTGCCAGATCTATAACACTGATGTTCATGTGGCCATCTGACGGGGCAGTAAAGCTGATATTCGCCATTCCAGTCACAGGGCTTGGTGTTACCTGATGAAGCTCTGCTGTGAATGTCTCACTGCCCTCTATACCTGCTGCAACCACATCTATGGTTCCTGTAACAGATGCATAGTTGTGCAGCCTCACGCCGTAATAAAGATCCCTGTCTTCAAGGGCTGTAAAACTTATGGATACCT
>JAGLQD010000609.1 GCA_023136985.1 Candidatus Sabulitectum sp.
TTTCGATACAGCAAGAAAATACACCTTTAGGTCCGGTCCAGCAATGAGGTATTTTTAGCTGGAATTGACCGCCCAGGGTAATGGGCAGTATTGTCCCTGTGGATATGGAATTTTCTGCAATCTGAAGGAGACTGGCAAAATGACACCACTAAAAAATATATTCTTTCCCGGGTTAGTTATTACAGTTATGATGCTGTTCTTTCCTTCCTCCGCCAGTGCAGATCTCACCTTTTCAAGAACCTATTCCGGCTCGGATGCCAGCGGCGTGCAGGCCGTTTCGGCACAAAACGGATATTACATCTCATGTATTGACCGTCAGAACTCCTACTTCGGCATCATGTGGCTTATCAGAACAGATGCCGAGGGTAACATTCTCTGGTCACGCCCCTTCTATGAAAGCAATACCAGCTCCAGAGATTTTGAAAGTGGGGGGTACATTTTACCAACTATGGATGGCGGGTGCCTCATTTCCGGATACAGTGAACCAAGAGCCACTGGAAGTGACACTGATGTATGTCTGGTGAAAGTTGACTCTACCGGGGTTATTGTCTGGGAACAGGTTTTCGGAGAAAATGACGATAACGTATACTGCACCCCAGGTCTGGCAGTATCCACCAGCGGATATCTCCTTGCCTTCAGTCACATGTATACAGATGCCTTTTTTGTTGTGTACGATCAAGCTGGCAACATGCTGTGGCAGTCGGAATTTCTTAATGAGGGATACTATATCGAAGCCTTATCCGCGGACAATGATGACGGTTTCCTTGCCATAGTGAAAGATAGATATGGACAGGAAAACTGGATTCTGAGGATTGATAATACAGGACAATTGGAGTACATCAAATTACCGCAAAGCACTCAATTTCAGTACACAGCCTGTGTCGCCGCCACAGAGGACAGTGGATATGTGATCTGTGGAAGAACAGAGGATTCAGATGCCTTTCTCACAAGAATGGATCGCCGGGGAAATCTTCTGTGGGGTTACACATCCGAGTTCCAGGGAACAGACAGAGTAACCTGCGTTGAGGTAACGGCTGATGGAAAGATTGCCCTTGCAGGGCTGGAAAAATCAGGAGATGTGTACAGTGGCTGGCTTGCCTTGCTGGATCACACAGGAGAACTGCAATGGAAGAGAAATTACACATTCGCAGGATTCTCTATTATTGAGTCAGTCAGACATATCCCCGGAGGAGGTTTCATTCTCTGCGGAACAACAACACTGGAGGGAACTGGGAGTGCATGGTTCCTCCGAACTGATGAATCGGGACATGTCACCGGTTCAGAAGCAGGCTATCCCGAAATTAATGAAAACACGGTTGTATTCAAAGAACCACTGGGCTGGATTGTTTCCTGTGAAGTCCTTCCAGACTCTGTATCTGCTGAATTTCAAGCAACAGAGTTACAGCAGTCTTCTGATATTGAAACCGGAATTCTCTGGATTCCAGACTGGCCGTCACTGTCCGGATATGAGGGCTGGCTGGTTTATGCAGGTCCATACTACTGGCTGGAAGACCCCGGTCTTCAAAGAGCAGCCGAAG
>JAGLQD010000061.1 GCA_023136985.1 Candidatus Sabulitectum sp.
CATACGATATAAAGATCGAAGATGAAGATGGCGACGAGTACATTTTCTGGAATGTTGATGTTAGCGGGACAGTTGATCTTTATGTAAGTCTCAGCGACCTTGGTGAACAGGACTGGGGAAGCGGTGCTTCTATTGGATCTTCCAGTGGAGGAATGGCTCCTATCACAATAGAGAACGATCTTGGCAGCTGGACAATATGGTACGTCTACGGTGATCCAAGTGATTCTCCGTGGGGTGACGACCGTCTTGGTTCAGACCTTCTTGATCCAGGCGAGAGTCTGACTTTTTATGTTCCAGCAGGAGACTATTACGATTTCAAATGCGTGGATGAAGATGATGATGTATACACAATATGGGAAGTATGGGTTGATGAGGATGGTTTCTACTGGAGTGTAGATCTCTCCGATATGGACTAGTTCTTTCTTGTCGTTTTTAAAGGGGGTCGGTTTTACCGGCTCCCTTTTTCTAAGAAGGGCAGATATTACGGAGAGCACAGGCCGAG
Organism: Candidatus Sabulitectum sp.; assembly: GCA_023136985.1. Classification (GTDB taxonomy): domain Bacteria; phylum Fermentibacterota; class Fermentibacteria; order Fermentibacterales; family JCC-6; genus Sabulitectum. Next base: position 503 of record JAGLQD010000061.1, read on the forward strand.
CAGAGAGGTTTTAGAGCTTTGCATACCTGCCTGCCGTGTGTTATGAGTCTGTGAGAGAACATGGTTTGTTCCTGCTCCGGGATGATCTTTTTTAAATCCAGCTCTATTTTACCGGGATCAGTATTTGTGGATAAACCAAGTCTTCCAGAAAGGCGCTTTACGTGTGTATCAACAGTTATTGCCGGTTTCCCGAATATTTCCCCAATGACAACATTGGCGGTTTTTCTGCCCACTCCGGGAATCTTTACCAGCTCATCGATGGAATCCTGCAGTCCGAATTCCCTCATGTATCCTGCAGCTTTTACTATGAATTTAGCTTTGTTTCTGAAAAGCCCGATGGTTTTCAGTAGTTCCTCCACATGGGACAGATCTGCTGAAGAGAGTTTCTCCATGGTGGAATACCTTTTCCACAGCTGAGGTGTCACTCTGTTCACTGCTGCATCGGTGGTTTGCGCAGAGAGTATAGTGGCCACAACAAGTCTTTCCGGGATTCCCGAATACTTTAACATGCATTCCGCGTGAGGATAGAGCTTTTTCAGCTCGCTGATGATAATGCCAGCTCTTTCTTCCTTTTTCATCTGTAATCCCTTTTGTATAATTGCACAGTAGTCAAAACTCTGGAAAGGAATCCATGTCATTCAATATTGCTCAATTTGCAGGAAAAATCCATGGGGTTGAATTCAGACAATGCAGAACGTTCCCGGATACCAGGGGAAACTTCACCGAAGTCTTTCGTTCAGAATGGCCCGGGGGTGTTCATTATGGAGACGAGATTCAGCTGAATCTGTCCCGTTCTGTGAAGGGTTCAATTAGAGGTCTTCATTTCCACCATAAACAGAGCGACTGGTGGATTCCTCTGTCCGGTACTCTTCAGATCGTTCTCGCCGACCTTCGAACTGATTCGCCGACTTTTATGAATACCGTTGCGGTAAAACTAAGCAGCAGTGAGTCAATCTGTCTTCTTATTCCTCCTGGAGTTGCTCACGGTTTTCTTGCACTGGATGATATCAGTCTGATCTATGCAGTGAACAGATACTACGATGGTGGAGATGAACAGGGCGTTGCCTGGAATGATACCGACTTGAACATCAGGTGGGATATTTCTGATCCAGTGCTCTCCAGCAGAGACATGAACAATCCATCAGTAAAGGATCTTCAGAGTGATGGATTGCTCCCTGAATTCAAGGACTGCAGAATACTATAGGTCCCAGTTAAAAGAAGGTTCCGGCAGACGAAGTGTTTTGTCAAGCTCTTCCAGTGCATAGTTTTGAAAATGTATTGACAGAACATTTCCTAAACAATTCCACGCATGGTATGCTGTTTCATCAATTTATTCGAGTTGTACAACTAACACAGAGAAAGGGCCGCAACTTTCGTTACGACCCTTTGGTACCGTGGGGGGGACTTGAACCCCCACAAGGTTGCCCTCACTAGGTCCTGAACCTAGCGCGTCTGCCAATTCCGCCACCACGGCTTCGTCTCTCACAGGCGCAATTATGCTAAAACCCGTGCAAAAGTCAATCCCCCCTGATATATTCCTCCTGTCGAAAGGGTGTAAATGACTGAGAAAGCAAGGACAATTGCCCGGAACAGACGGGCAAGACATGATTATCACATACTGGAATCCATTGAGATGGGGCTTGTTCTTGCTGGCAGTGAAATTAAATCTGTCAGAGCCGGAAAAGTCAGTCTCGTGGGAGCCTATGCGCAATTTGATGATGATCTGGAGCTGTGGGTGCATGGAATGCATATCGCCGAGTACCCTGAAGCAAGAGACAATCACGAACCTGAGCGCAAGAGAAAACTTCTTGCTCATTCCAAAGAGCTGAAGAAGATCAGAAGAAAAGTGGAAGAAAAGGGCGTAACACTGGTTGCTCTCGATGTTCATATGTCTGAAGGAGGCCGTGCGAAGATTCAGATCGGACTATGCAAGGGCAAGACAAAGTACGATAAGAGATCAGATATTGCAGAGCGTGACAACAAGAGAAGAATGGATGCTGCAATGAAGCATTCTTTGCGAGAGCAATGAGCATTACCCTGTTACTTTCGATCTTTTCACTGATCAACATAAATCTTTTTCCAAGGTATGACGGAGTTGTTGTTGAATTCGTAGGAGAACACATCTGCAGACCAGTTGTTCAGGCGTCAGGCAACACAGTAAGAGTGGAGTTCAATGAACCTGTGGCGCTGAACGAGAATCTTGCGCTACCCCTGTGGATAGACATGCTCGCGTCAGACTCTTTCAGTGTTACAATTGAATTCGACTTGTTGATATCCTCTGTGGACTGGGCATTAAGCGGCGATTCTGCATCAATGATAGTTTTTGGCAGAGCAGAAGAAGAAGTACTTCTTCCTCCTGTAGCATGGCAGTCTCCGCCGGCTCCACCGGACACAACGCTCTGGTCAGACTCGCTTGTTCTTGCTGCTCTTGAACGGGGTGAGGGGTCACCGTGGCTGGTTGATTTCGACTGTATCGTTCTGGATCCCGGCCATGGCGGCAGGGATCCCGGCGCTGTTGGAAGAACAGGCAGCCGGGAAAAAGACAGGACGCTGGAGATTTCTCTAATGGTGAGAGATCTTCTCAGGATCAGATTACCTGAGCTGAGAATTGTCCTTACAAGAAGTGTTGATGAATATGTATCGCTTGGAGCAAGAACCAGAATAGCCAACAGGAATCGAGCTGATCTTTTCGTCAGCATTCACTGTAACGCTGCAGAGAATCGTTCTGCTCACGGCTTTGAGACATACTTTCTGTCACGGGCAAGAACTGATGACGCCAGGGCAGTTGAGATGCTGGAGAACAACGTTCTTGAACTTGATGAGGTATCTGCGGTACCGGATGACCCTCTATCATTTCTGCTGGCTGATATGGCACAGTCTATTTTTCAGAATCAGTCAAGTCATCTGGCTGGAGCCATACAGAACAGCTTCAGTCAGGCCTTTCCAGTAAGAAGAGACAGAGGTGTGAAAAGAGCCGGGTTTTATGTTCTCCGGGGAGCATATATGCCTGCTGTACTGGTAGAAGTCGGTTTCATATCAAATCCGGAGGAAGAGCAGTGGCTCAAATCGCTGGACTTCCGTTTCAAGGCTGCACAGGCTATTGTTGAGTCTATAGTTGAATATTCGGAAAGGGAGAATTGATTGCCTGTAAAAAAGAAAAAGAATGCCGGACTGGAACCTTCGCGGATTGTCAGGTCTTTTGTAATTGTTGTTGTTGTTGCAGTTCTCATGGGTGTTTCCGCGAAGATGGTTATGAACAGTTTAAATAAAAAGATGGGTCTTGAAACTGAAGAAATTGTTTCAACATCTGATACCCTGGTGAACGAAGAGAATATGGAAGCAGTGGTTATGCCTGAGTTTACCTCTACTCCTGTTTTGGAAACGGGTTCTTCCGCCTGGGCTCCAGACTGGAAAACTACGCCCTGCTCAATTTTTGTATCTGAGAATTCGGACGCAATACTCGATTCTCTTCAGGAATCACCGGGAATGGGTTCCAGGAATACTGAGCTTCAACTTCTTGTTGAAATGTGGGCTGATTATAGTGGGTTTGAACCTGTTGAGATTGAGCGTATATGGGTTTTTGCAAGTGGTGATACGTGTTTTGTAGACTTGCCGAGATCAGGTGACTGGCAGGGTATTGTAAGAACAATTGAAGGTCGCTTCATCTCGTATACAGTACTGTTCCCTTTTGTTGCAGGTGAAATTCTTGAGGGATTTGAAGAAGGCCTTCCTGTAAGAGGAGTACCCTCCAGCAGGTAAATACACATTGAAACAGATACAGGATTGGTAACAGAATGAATGAAAACGGCAGGATCGATGGCAGACTCTGGAATCACTTGAGGGACATATCTCTGGAAACAGGCTATCAGCCCGGACCTCAGGGCAGTGTTCTAGTTTCATGGGGCGAGAACAGAGTTCTCTGCTCTGCTACTGTGGAGTACAAAGTGCCGATATTCCTTAGAGGCAAGGGCAGAGGCTGGGTTACTGCGGAGTACGACATGCTTCCCGGCAGCGGTGATCGCAGAATAAGAAGAGACAGAACCGGCAACGGTATCAAGGGACGCAGCCAGGAGATACAGAGACTTATCGGTCGTTCTCTCAGGCAGTGTGTGAATACCGCTGATATGGCTGACAAGACCATCACAGTGGACTGTGATGTTCTTGTGGCAGACGGGGGAACCAGAGTGGCCAGTATTGTGGGAAGTGTGGTTGCCCTTCGCCTTGCGATTCTCAGGCTTTTATCAAAAGGCAGACTGGAGAAAGATCCCTGGAAACAGTACATCGGTGCATTGAGTCTTGGTGTTGTTAAAGGTGCTACACTCCTTGATCTTTGTTATGAGGAGGACAGCAGGGCTGACATGGACATGAATATTGTTGCAGGTGAAGACGGTATGCTCATTGAGATACAGGCATCTGCTGAAGAAAATCCAGTGGCTCATAGTACGGTATTTTCCATGGCAGCAAGTGCAATCGAAGCAATACAGGAAATTGTTATTCCAGCTCAGAAGGCTGCTACAGGAGAGTTATGAGAGATATGGTTCTTGCCTCTGCCAACAAAGATAAGCTGAAAGAGCTTAAGAAACTCATCAATCATGGTGAAATTGTTGCCATAGGTGATATCATTCCCGGTTGGGACATTGAAGAAACAGGTCTTACTCTTGAAGCCAATGCTCTTCTGAAGGCAAGAGCAGCTGCAGAGGCCACGAAGAAAACTGCAATAGCTGATGATACAGGGCTTTTTGTATGGGCCCTGGGTGAAGCTCCAGGTGTTTATACAGCCAGGTACGCTGGAGAGAAATGCAGCTACCTCGACAACACCAAGAAGCTGCTTAATGCTCTTAACGGTGAAAGAAACAGCAACAGAAGGGCTTCATTCCAGACTGTAATTGCTCTTGTTACTCCAGACGGGGAAGAACATCTCTTTCATGGTGTTGTGGAGGGCGTAATTACAGAGAATCATTCAGGCAGAGAAGGTTTTGGCTACGATCCTGTATTTTTCTCTACAGAGCTGAATAAGACTTTTGCAGAATGCACCATCGAGGAGAAGAACCGGGTCTCACACCGCGCACGAGCCATGCAGAAACTCAATGAGTTTCTCGAAAATATTTCCTGATTGAAAAAGCCATTCTGGGAAGAATCCTATTCAAGTATCAATGCAAAGAGCTTTGGTGGATCAGCCAGTGATGAGATCATTGATCTGATGAAGCTGCTTCCTGCCGGGGCAAGAGTACTTGACCTGGGTTGCGGTGACGGCAGAAACGCAATTCCTCTGGCTGAATCCGGCTTTGATGTAACTGCTGTGGACATTTCAGAAGCAGGAATAGCAAAGATTAATACCTTGACCAGAGGCAGAGGGCTATGCATTCAAGCGGTAGTTGCAGACATGGGCAGTTACCGGATTCAAGACAGATATGATCTGATAGTTGCCCATGGTTGTCTGCATCTTCTGGAGCGAACCCAGTGGAAGAGGATAGTGAAAAATATGCAGGAACACACCCTGCCCGGTGGATACAATGCCGTAACAGTGTTTACTGAATCTGTTCCAGCATCGCATGATATGGTTGATTTCTTTGTGGGACTTTTTCACGAAGAGGAATTGTTTACAGTATACTCCCACTGGGATCTGATGCTGAGGAAGAGCTACACTTTCCGGGATGAACATCCCGGTGGAATTCGTCATACCCATGCAGCGAATAAAATAGTTGCATGCAGAAAGGAAGCGAGATGAAGCATCCTCCTGTGATAGAGACAGAGAGACTGATTTTGAGACCTTTCAGAATTGAAGAAGCTATTTTTGTAAAAGAAAACGCCGGCTCAGATGAAGTGTACAGAAACACCATGGGCATGCCCCACCCATACCTTGAAAAAAATGCAGTGGAGTGGATTTCCAGTCACTTATTGAAATTCTACAGGGGTGAAGGGCTGGAACTTGCAGTAGCCCTGAAGAACAGTGAGGTAATCGGCGTAGTTGGATTATCAGTTTCACAGACGCACAACCGTGGTGAACTGGGCTACTGGCTGGGAAAGGCATACTGGAATAAGGGTTACTGTTCAGAGGCAGCCGCTGCTATGGTGAAATACGCCTTCGGGGAAATGGGACTTCACAAGATAACCTCAAGGCACTTCCAGCATAATCCGGCCTCCGGCAGGGTGCTTGAGAAGATTGGATTCACAAAAGAAGGTATTCTGCGGGAAGAATACCTGAAAGATGATGAATACCTGAGCGCATCAGTGTACGGATTGCTTAAAGCTGACTTTCAAGGTTTATCGTGAAGACTGAAATGGATCTTCACGGCTATCAGGTTGTTGAAGCTATTGATATTTTCGTTAAGCACTACAACGAAAGAGTGAAGAGGGGTGATCTTTCACCAATTTCTATTATTCACGGGTATGGCTCTACCGGCGAAGGAGGCAGGATAAAGACTGCCCTCTTGAAACTTCTAAATACCAGCTTCGATACCCTCTCTTTTCAGCAGCAAGCCTGGAATCCTGGAAAAACAGTGGTCTACCCAGGGAAAGCTCTCCCGCCTGGAGCCGGTATCATATCGTCCGAGATCGTTGATTACTGCCATCTGCCACGCTCAGAATCCAAAATACTTGGTAAATTCAGACGATTTGGTGATCTCAACGTGAAGAACACACTTCGCCGTCTGGTCAAGCAGGGTATTCTTAGTCGTAAGCGAAAAGGCAGGCTTACTGTTTACAGTAAGATCTAGACTTGATCTATTCCAATCGCCTGCAATTCCAAAGAATAAATTGATCGCACCATTCGTGAAGGCAATTTAATTCAGGCAATAGCTTAATTCAAGACAGCCCGGAATACAGGTGTGTTTCACAAAGAAACATAAAGAATACAGCTCTTCTTGACATGACTGGATCGTCCTTAGTATCATCTTTTCCGGTGCTGTTTGATTCCGATGGGCTGTTAGTTTGTAACGCATGATTTAATTTGCGGGCAATCATCAATTGCTGCGTGCCTGCGCTTTGGGAGGTGCGCTTGTGAAAGATGATCTGAAGACAAAAGTTCAGCTGATTCAGGAGATAGAACAACTTCGTGACCGCATCAATAAACTTGAGACAGTCAGTAACTCAAATTCAGGCATGAAAAAACCTTCCGATCAAAATCATCTGGATCAGATGGAGATTACAGATTCAAAAAAGGCTGAGGAAGCGCTTGCCTATAAAACAATGATGCTTGACAATATCCTGAGAACTGCTACTGATGTTGCAATTGCTACAACGGATATGGATCTGATAATCACTTACTACAACCCAATGGCAGAACACATCTTTGGATACACTGCCGAAGAGGTCATCGGTAAAACGGTCATGGAGATACACATGAAGGAGAGCGTGTCTTCAGACAGACTGGAGCGGGCAATTGATATTGTTCGACAGACAGGTGAGTACAAATACTCACTTGTGCAGGAAACCGATAACGGACCTCGTCATCTGAATTCCAGGGTCTCAAGCATTCTTAACAGTGA
>JAGLQD010000610.1 GCA_023136985.1 Candidatus Sabulitectum sp.
AGCCCAAGTTCATCTATGTTATTCCTGATTTTCAGAATCCTTCAGGCATAACAATGTGTCTTGAAAAGAGAAAAGCGCTTCTTGAACTGAGCAGAGAGTACGACATTCCTATTCTGGAAGACAGCCCGTACAGAGATTTCAGATACAACGGCGAGACCATTCCTTCCATCTATTCGCTGGATCAGGAAATGGGTGGAGGCCATGTCATAGGCCTCTATACTTTCTCAAAACTTTTTTGCCCGGGGCTTCGAATCGGGTTCAACATAGGCCCGGTTGAAGTAATTGCAAAACTGACAAATATCAAAGAGGGAAATGTACTGAACACACCGAAGTACAATCAGGATATGTGTGCAGCATTTCTTACTGAAATGGGTATGGAAGAACATATTCTGAAGTGCAGAAAGTACTATGGAGAAAAGCTTGAGGTCTTCCTGAAAACTATGGAAGAGTATTTTCCTGAAGAAATGGGAGTTACATGGACCAGGCCTGATGGAGGTCTTTTCCTGTGGGTGACTCTGCCTGAGGGGATTGATACACATGAGCTCTTCTACGAAGCTATTAAATACAAGGTTGCTTTCGTTCCCGGAGATGTTTTCTTCGGTGAGAACCCAAAACGAAACACCATGAGAATCAACTTTTCATTCGCCTCGAAAGAGCAACTTGAAGAAGCAGTAAAGAGACTTTCCGGCTGTATTCGAAGTCAGTTGCCTTCCCTGAGTGAGTGAGCAGCAGTTAGGCCCGGTAATGGAAAACAGAAAGTTAATTTTTAGATCAACCAATGGTAATTCTCCTGCAGTGTCTTTTGAACAGGCCCTTCTGAAAGGTCTTGCTCCTGACGGCGGTCTCTACATGCCTGAAGAGATTCCCCGTTTTACCCCGGAGGAGATTCTTGAGTTCTCAGATATGGAATACCATGAGATTGCCCTGGCAGTAGGCCGGAAATTTCTTGCAGGCGAGATACCGGACGAGGATCTGAAGCGTATTGTCATGGATGCATATGACTACCAGGTCCCTCTGGAAAAAGTGTGTGACAATCAGTTTGTAATGAGACTTGATCAGGGACCAACTGCTTCTTTCAAAGATTTTGCAGCAAGGATGATGGGTAGACTCATGCAGTATTTCCTGAACAGGAACAACGGGAAACTGCTTATTCTTACCGCCACATCAGGAGACACTGGAAGTGCAATTGCCAATGCCTTTTACGGGCTGGACAATGTTGAGGTTCTTGTTCTGTTCCCGGAGAAGGAAGTCACTGATCGTCAGCGCAAGCAGATGACCACCCTTGGAAAGAATGTTTCCATTGTTGCCCTTGACGGGAAATTCGATGATTGCCAGGCACTTGTGAAACAGGCTTTCGGTGACTCTGAGCTGGATTACCTGAATCTTTCTTCTGCAAACTCTATCAATATCGGCAGGCTGATCCCCCAGACAATGTATTACTTCTACTCATTTGCACAGCTTCGTTCAGGGGATATTGATGAGCAGGTTGTGTTTTCTGTCCCTTCAGGAAATTTCGGAGATCTTTGCGGTGGACTCATTGCGAAGAACATGGGTCTGCCTGTGAAGAAGTTTGTAGTAGCAACAAATGAGAACGATGAGTATCCCAAATTTGTT
>JAGLQD010000611.1 GCA_023136985.1 Candidatus Sabulitectum sp.
ATTGGAATACTTATCTCTGCTGTTACTGTACGCAAGTTGCTTGGCACCCTGTCATACCCGGAGAACTATGGGACACTGCTTCTTTCTGCGGGTTTTCTGCTGCTGATCGCTTCTCTGGGGTTCTGGAAGATAAAAGAGATAGATATAAAACTTCCGAAAAGGAAGTCCTTCAGAGAATTCCTTGCACTGATCCCTGAACAGATCGCTGAAGACTCCAATCTGAAGTTCTACCTCTTAATAATTAATTTCCTTGGCCTTGCCTTAAGTTTTATTCCATTCATGATCCTGTACGCAAAGAATAACTTTGATCTGAGTTTCACCATGATTGGAAATATTCTTCTTTTTAAAGTTGCCGGAATGCTGTTGACCAGCCTTGTTCTGTACCGAAGATCTAAAACCTTTGAGTACAGGAATCTTCTGTATTTCAGCTTTATCTGTGGAGCTTCGCTTCCAGTTCTCAGTCTCATACTTAGCAGCAATCAACTTGCTTATCAGTTAATATTTATTCTTGCAGGTGTTTTTGTCACAACATTCAAAATCGCAAAAAATGGAATACTGGTAGAGATCTCCACTAACGAGAACAGAGCATCATATGCTGGGATTGCAGGTGCCGGTAGTATACTGCCAACGGTGTTCCCGCTTATCTCTGGTATTCTGATTTCTGTATTCGGTTACAGCACAACATTTATAACACTGGCGTTACTGGTTAGCATCAGCCTGATCTTCATTGGAAGGCTCAGGTGCAAGCCAGCAGAAGGAGAACCGCATGAGTAGATTCTATCCTGATTCAAAAGTAGAGATCCAGGGGCTCTCTGCACGATTCTATGACAATCTTCTGAATGTTGCTTCACTGGGAGCATACAGCAGGTTTATTAAGAAGGCAATTCGTCTCATGGAAATAAAGCCGGAAGATACTATTCTTGATTTCGGCGCTGGAACTGGAAGGAATGCCCTTCTGATGCAGAAGTACATTTCCCCCGAGGGAAAAATTCTAGGGCTGGAGATCTCAGAGGAGATGATAACCCAGTTCAAGAGGAAGACTGAAGAATTTGCTAATGTCAATGTAATGGATCAGAGAATAGATCTGCCATTCTCTCTGAAAGAAAAATACGATAAGGTCTTTATCTCCTTTGTCTTCCACGGCTTCCCCTACGAGATTCAAAGAAACATTCTGGAAAATGCATTCCAGGCACTGAAAGATGGCGGCGAATTCATCATGCTTGATTTCAATGAGTTTGTCACCGACGAGACACCTCTCTACTTTAGAATTCCTTTCAAGACCGTGGAATGCAGATACGCATTTGAATATGTTGAAAGAAACTGGAAAGAGATAATGTCGGAATTTGGATTTAAAGAATTCACTCAGCAGCTGTTCTTCCACGATCATCTTCGTCTTCTCAAAGCAAAGAGGTAGTTCTTGAACATATCAATTGTATATGACAACACCACAAACAGAGCAGATCTAACCGCAGACTGGGGCTGGTCCTGCTTTATTGAAACAGAAGAGCGCAACATCCTTTTCGACACCGGCGGTAACGGAAGAATTCTTCTTGATAATATGAGGAAAATGAATATTGATCCATTATCGGTGGATGACCTGGTGATCTCTCATCCTGACTTTGATCACATTGGAGGGCTTTCCGCTTTCCTGAATTCAAATCCAGACGCAGATGTTCATGTTCCTTTCTCCTTCCGAGGAATAAAGTATCCCAACAAAGTTTACTACCACAAAGAACCTGTAGAGATCCACAAGGGTGTTTTTCTTACAGGAGAGCTGGGAAGAGAACAATCCCTTGCTCTATCAACCCCAAAGGGGCTGGCGGTAATCATCGGTTGCGGCCATCCAGGTATCAGGAACATAATTGACACTATTTCCAGATTCGGTGATGTTTACGCAGTCATAGGAGGATTGCACGATTTCAATAGCTTCAAAGTTCTAAAAGATGCAACTCTTATCTGTTCTACTCACTGCACAAAACACATTAAACGAATAAAAAAGATATACCCTGAAAAATACATTGAAGGAGGAGTGGGAAAGGTGATTGAACTCACAGGTACTGAAGAATGATAAGAATTAAAAATTCGGTGGAGATCGAGAAAATGCGCAAAGCTGGAAAACTGGCTGCGCAGCTGCTGAACCACATTGAGCCATATGTAAAAGAGGGTGTTTCCACACTCTATTTGAACAATCTCTGTGCTGTTTATACAAAAATACACGGTGCTGTATCAGCTCCTTTGAACTATGGAGGCTTCCCGAAAAGCATCTGTACATCCATCAACAATGTTGTCTGTCACGGGATTCCTTCAGCGAATGATATCCTGAAGAGCGGTGACATAGTAAACATCGATGTTACTGTGATCCTTGATGGCTTCCACGGAGACACTTCACGCACATTCATTATAGGTAATGTTGACAGCAGCATCAGCGATTTTGTTCACAGAGCAGAAAAGGCAATGAACCTTGGAATAGATGCTGTTAAACCAGGCAGATATCTCTATGAAGTGGGAAGAACCATTGAGCAGTACATAAGCAGATTCGGCTACTCCATTGTCCGGGACTACACCGGCCACGGCATCGGAGAGAAATTTCACGAAAACCCTCAGGTTTTTCATCACTTCACAAAAGCAAACAGGATTCGCCTGCGTGAAGGAATGATATTCACCATTGAGCCGATGATAAATATGGGCAATTCTTACAAGGTACGAACTTCCAGGCAGGACGGATGGACAGTTACCACCACCGACGGAAGCTTAAGTGCTCAATTCGAACACACCATACTGGTAACCGCCCAAGGCACTGAAATTCTTACAGTGGTCTAACTACTCGCCTGTTATGACCACTACAGGAACCAGAGGCGAAACCATTCCTTCAGAAGAGTTAACTCCGTTGGCAGTCAGGAACCTGAAACCATCCGGATTCCAGCTCCACACATACATGCTTCCTTCAATACTGGAGTAAGACATATCAATAAGCAGATTGCCACCTGAATACTCGTATGGAGTATCAAGAGCGAAACATATCCTGCCCTGGCCGTTATCAGCAGCGGTCACTCTGGATCCGGAATAGACCACCTGAAAGGAAGATTCATCAGAAAGGTTCTTCGAAAAATCTCTACCAAGTTCTTCCCCTCCGGCTTCGGCAAAAGCAATTTTGAATCCGTGCATCAAAACGGAGTTTGCTCCCATGGGAGCTCTTGCAAAAGAGATCTCAGTTATGGTCATTGATCCGTCCAGCTGTGATTCAGATACTACCACCTGGTAGTGCTTTGCTGAAGGTCCTCAACTGCCGCAGAATGGATCTGACAAGGGCTGGGTCTGCTCTCCGATCACAAATTCAGAAGCAAACAAAAGCGAGGATACTGCCAGAAGAACAACTGTGAGAATCTTCATTACATGCCTTTCCGATTATTTTAAAAGAACAACTCTGCAGGAGGAAAATCCACCGCCTCCGTCAATACTGATGAAATATACTCCCGATGGGGTGCTGTCGTTCCATGTCCACCATGCGCCTGGCTGTAAGTTATTCTCGGTTACTACTCTACCACATACATCTATTATTCTTATATGGCCTCCATAAGGAGAAGAAACTGTAAATGAAGCGGCTGGGCTTGCTGAAACAGTAAACTGCAGCGGTGTATCATTTGAGAATTGCTCTATCCCTGTACTTTCAGAGAAGCGTACAGCATCTACAACTATTCTCTGCCCTGCTGTGCCTGTGTTATCTCCTACTGTAACCGAAAGGCCATTTGCAGAGTAATAAGGTCCTCCAAGAGAAACCCATTGTTCTGAGAAAGCTGATTGATCCACAGTAACACTGTCTTCTTCACTGCCTTGCAGTATATGATAAGTTACACTGGCTGTGCCTGTTGAAGGAATATAGCTCTCCAGATAATAGCTGGCTGTGCTGTCCGGCAGTTGAAAGAACCACTGAGCCCAGTTAACATCAGGTCCGGAAGAGATGGATCCAGTGTAGAAGAATGTATGGTACTGCCCGCTCTCAGTATAGGGATGCCAGTATGACCCAGGGCCATGAAGCTGAAAACAGTTCTCGAGGTTATCTGTGATCATATCATTTACAACAGGCTCCCCGAAAGACTCTTCCAGCTCATCCCACAGCTCAGTTCGTTCACCATCGTACCCGAGAGCCCATATTCCGATTCCCTGTATACCTGCCATTGTAACCATGTCGTATTTAAGGCCAAGGGATTCGTCATCATCGTACCATCCCTGGTTCCAGCCGCTGGAGTAAAAGCGGTACCATGGAGTTAGAGACTCTTCATCCCAGAGAGCACCATAAGCGTCAGCCCTGTCTGCCATGGTGGTGTAGAAAAGCGTACTGCAGTTACTTGCAGGTGAATGGGTGGAAGAACCGACAGTCTCCCACTGATGACCATAGTATGGAAGGCCCACCACGAGTTTTTCATGAACATCAGGAGCATATCGGATGTAATCGCACAAAGCCCATGCCATGTTGCTGGATGATTCAGGAGAACTGCCCCAGCCAACCAGAGGAGCATTGGGACCGGCTACAGTGCTCCAGCTTCCTGAGAAGGCATAGCACATCATCATCAGTGCATCACAACTCTGGGCCAGCTCACTGTAATTGAAAGCTCCGGACCAGTCTACAACTGGAGTACAGATAGATATGTGCGCATAGGGCAACGCAGTCCTCAGATCTTCCATGAATGTTACCAGACTGTCTGAATCTGCAGACTGAACATTCTCAAAATCAATACACACACCATCAACAACTGTGCTGTTAACAAGATCCTCTATTGTGGCAATGGCAGTAAACCTTCCGGTGGTAAGGATGGAATGAATTGAAGATCCACTGAAGTTGGTAACAGTAACAACAACTTCAGCACCATTTGCGTGTGCCTGATCCATGGCGGTGGCAAAAGTTGCAGGAAATCCATGGCTGTTGGTAATTGTACCGCCTGCACCCATATCTACGCTGAACACCGCAAGAACACTGATAAGATCGTAGTGCAACCATGCCTGATTTACCCAGTATGGCAGGAAACCGAACACCGTCCCATATAGTTCAGAGTCTCCACTGCTGTCCGTTGTGGAAACTTCCAGCGGGTTACCTGTATCAACCCTGTTCTGCAGTACAGCCTGATAATGAACAGACGGGTATTCAATGATCTCTTCATTTGAAACAACAAACCCTGCCATAAGAGAAAGTACAATAATTGTAATGATCATGAAATCCTCCTTTTGCTGTAAAACATCTTCAGCAGAAGAGAAAAAAGCAAGCAGTCACAATAAGGAAGGATCACATTGAGTGGAAGAGGGCACTGTTTGGTTCCACGGAAACTCTTCAGTCAACGAAATTCGATTCTCTGCCAGTACCCAGAAGATCGATCTTCTTCCACTTCCCTGTTCTGAATCTGAAGAAAAAGAACATGGCGAACAGAGCCACATAGAAGCTGGTGAACAGCCAGAGATCAACAATACCAGAGTGGCGCACAGCGTAAAGGTAGAGTATGCCCGGGATCCAGAAAAACCAGCCCAGAAGACCTGACACCCACACAACAAATTTTGTGTCACCTGCTCCGCGCAGAGCTCCGCTGTACATAAGATTAACCGCGTCAAAAACACCCCAGGCTGCAACTATTGCCAGTAGCTTGCCTGCAGTTGAAGACAACTCTTCAATTGAACAGGCGGAGTCGGGACTGAAGAAAAGTTTTGTGTAGAACCCCGGGAACAGTATAAAAGTCGCTGCCAGCGGAGCAAAGTAGCACAGAGAAAGTAGAAGCGTACGCCTTGTGGCCCTGACGGCCATATCGGTACTGCCCATTCCAATACATCTGCCAACGATCACAGTGGTGGCAAAACCAAAACCAAGCAGTGGATTGAAAGCAAGATTGTTCACACTGAAAGCCAGGTTGTTGGCGGTAAAATCCACCACTCCCAATCTTCCTGCTATGAAAATAAAAATGGTAAAGCTTGCAACATCCATAAAGATGTGTAATCCTGCTGGAAAACCGAACTTAATAATTCTCTTCGTCAGAGGCCATGAGAATTTAAAGTTCTCTCTTGTTTTGTAGTTCCGTGCTGTTTTTCCGGTGTAAGCAGCGATGGTCAGGATTGTGCCTGGAATAAAAGATGAGATCGCCGTTGCAATTGCAGCACCTCGGATCCCCATCTCAGGAAACCCCAGTTTTCCAAAGATCATCACATAATCAAGAAAAATATTAATCCCCGCACCAATAAGCACCGCAACCATTGCCGGAACAGTCTTTCCTCTGCCATTCCAGAAGGATGATGCAGCGGCGGTAAAAACCGGCCCCGACGCAGAAAGCATCAGTATCCGGAAATAGGTGTGTTCATGGGCCAGAACTTCAGGGGCATGACCGGAAAGATTCAGCAGCATAGCTCCCGGTATAGCCAAAGATGCAAGTATCGGAGCAGAGAACATTGTCAGATAAAGGCCTTGTGCTAGAGATTTTGAACACCCTTGCCGGTCTCCGGCACCAAAATACTGGGAGACAAAAGTACTGGAGTAACTGACTGTTCCAAAGAAAATGCAGAGAAGAGTAAAACTTAAAATTCCTGCAGGCAGCGAAGCCTGTAATTCAAGCTGACTGTGCTGAGCAAGAAACAGTCTGTCGCAGAACATCATAATTGTTCTGCCTGCCATTCCCACAATAATTGGCAGGGAAATGGCGATTATCCCTCTGTAGGAATCAGGTGCGTGTTTACTCATTCAATTCAAGCCTTATTATTGATCCCGTTCCATCTTCTGAAACAAACAGATGATTCCCCTGCACAACAACATCTTCTACAGTGGAAAAGTTGTGATCCAGAAGAGTTGATCTTCCTGTTGAATCCACCCTGTGAACAGACCCGCTTTCCTCTGTAATGTAAAAGGGAAAGCCTCCATCAGTCATTCCAATTCCTTCACAAGCTGTAACTCCACTAACGAACGGTATCAGAGAAGAG
>JAGLQD010000612.1 GCA_023136985.1 Candidatus Sabulitectum sp.
GGAAATCGGGGTTCGATTCCCCGTGATCTTTTCGAGCGGCAAGTAGAACTTTGTGCGTAGAACCTTTTGAAAACAAACCCCTCCTGAGGTGCAGGAGGGGCTCAAGGATATCAATGGTCACACAGGGTTACTTCAAAACAACAATCCGTTCCGTTGCCGTGAAGTCTCCTGCACGCATTGTGCAGAAATAAACTCCTTCGTGAAGGTTATTGAAAGAAACAGAGTGTTCGCCACCGGGCAACTCCTGTGAATGTTGGGCAATTACACGCCCTGTGACATCATACAGCAGAAGGTCAACCATAACCGATTGCGGTACCGATACCTGAACTGCAAAACTACTGAGTGACGGGTTTGCAGCAGGTGCAAGATCCCAGCTGGATATTTCTTCTAGATTAGTGTCGCCAATACTCACCTCAATGGTGTAAGAAATAGTAACATCATTAAGCACCGGTGTGACTGAAGGATCAGTGGTCTGCAGTATTACCCTGTACTGAACAAGGTCTGTTGAATCAGCAAGAATACCGGACAGATCGGTGTTTGCCGTGAATACGGTGTCAGACCATGCTCCCATGCTTGAGGGATCGTTTGAACTCCTGAACTGAAATCCAACAGATGTTCCTGTCGGTTCCTGCTCGTTGGATGCAAAGAGTTCCCAGAAATCAACCCAGCCAGCGTCAAGGATTGATGACTCAAGAGCTCCTGACGGGGAAAAGCTCGTCAAATTCCACCAGGTGATCATATCTGCATTATCCGCAGCCCCAAGTACATCTATGTTTCCGTCTCCGTCCACATCTGCAGCATAGACCGAGTAAGCACCATCAAAGTCACCGTCCACCAAGTGCTCTGTCCACTCGGTTCCTGTACCATCTGTGTTTTCCCACCACGTAATATCATCTGCTAAAACGGCAGCCCCCAGTATGTCTGTGTCTCCGTCTCCATCCACATCTGTGGCATAGACCGAGCGTGCACCATCAAAGGAACCATCCACCGAGTGTTCTATCCAGCTTGTTCCGGAGCCATCTGTGTTTTCCCACCAGCTGATTTTATTTCCGTTAAGTGCTGCTCCCAGCACATCTGTGTCACCGTCTCCGTCTACATCTGCGGCATAGACCCAGCATACACTATAAAAGTCATCTTCCACCAAGTGCTCTGTCAAAAAGACTCCTGGGCTCGTGTCGGAATTTTCCCACCAGGAGATGTTATCTGCGCTGTATGCTGCTCCCAGCACATCTATGTCACCGTCTCCGTCTACATCTGTGGGATAGACCGAGCATGCAAAAGGAAAATCACCGTCCACCAAGTGCTCTGTCCACTCGGTTCCTGTGCCATCAGTGTTTTCCCACCAGGAGATGTCATTTGCATCAGATGCTGCACCCAGAATATCAGTGTCACCGTCTCCGTCTATATCTGCTGCATAGGCCGAGCGTGCGCCATCACAGGAGTCATCCACTGTATACTCAGCTGACGCCAGACACAGTGAACTTCCAGTGTCATTAATTAGATCGACAACATCGTAGCTGTTGCCCCAGTCTGTTACAGGTCCCGGGACTCCACCGCCACCGGACCAGTCTGTCTGGGTTGATGTGTCAGAGAATGAAACAGAGACAAGAAGAAAAAGAATAGGTATAACTCGCATTGTGCTCCTCCTTTTTTAAAGGAAATTCACTAGTGTCCCAACATAAATCAAAGAGAGACAACTGGATATAGTAGTTGAACTACCATATGTCTAGAGCTAGTTAAACACCCACTCTGTGTTTACAAATGCAGAACGATAGAATTCCTTCAGAAAATCGTATAGTATCCAATACGAGATGGTTCATGGCAAATTTTACATTCTCGGATATCCCCGGGTGGATTCCATGGGAAGAAAAAGAGTGAAATGCTTCTGTCCTGACTTCGCCGGTATAAACTC
>JAGLQD010000613.1 GCA_023136985.1 Candidatus Sabulitectum sp.
CTCATGCGACATTTCTTCCACTGTATGGGAAGCATTGTGGGATACAGCCCTGCCACCGGATCTGACAGAATCAGGGATTCTTGTTTCCCGCAGAGATACCTCAAGAGCGGTTGGCTATGTGTCAGAGCTCCAGCATGAACTCACTGACAGATTGTTCGTCTACGATATTGATTTCTACTATGATGTAAAGGTCGGGGACAAGCTCTGGATCCTTATTGAAGAGAATCGATATCCCATGGACGGCGAAACCGGATTTAGAAGAATTCTTGCTGCAAAATATCAGTTTACACACGGAGGGATCGCCGAGGCATTTCCTTTCTTCCACAGGCCGGATGATGCTGAATCAGCAGAGATCATACTTGACCATTATCATCGTGACGGGGCCTCTCTAAGAACCATGTTCCTTAAGATGCCTGTTCCGTACGGGCGGGTCAGCTCCGGTTACTCCAATGCCCGGATGCATCCGGTTCTTGGGTATACACGGGCTCATCGCGGCATTGATTACGCTTCGCCTATGGGGACAGAGATCTACGCAGTGGGAGATGGAACCATTACAGTCAGGGGCTGGCTTGGCGGTTACGGTAATATGATTCGGGTAAGACATGCTAACGGTTATGAGACAGGATATGGCCACATGAACGGCTTTGCTGCAGGTCAGAGTGTTGGAAGTTATGTGAGGCAGGGGGAGATAATCGGATATGTAGGTTCCACAGGGTTATCCACCGGGCCGCACGTGCACTTCGAAATGAAAAGAAATGGCTCTTATGTCAATCCTGCCACAGAGATAATGCCTCCTGCGGATCCGCTTGATGGTTCGGAACTCGAGAGATTTCTCACAGAAATGGCTGTTATCGAAGCACAGTGGTCAATGCTGGTCGGGATAGAACTACCAGTACCGGAAGTTGCTACTCCACCGGAGACTGTCTCAGAAACTGAGGACACCGAGGAGTCTTTAGAGTGAAGTCCAGGATAGCCGAAGAATTCTTCTGGGATTCGGTTTTCTCCGGAATGCTGGACGGCCTTTCGGAAAAGAAGCGTACCACCATGGGTGGTCTGGGAGGGGCGTCCCTCTCTCTTGCGGTGGTTTCAGCCCACAGACTTGCCGGCCCCACTATTGTGGTTGCTCCAACAGTAACAACAGCAGAGGCCATCCGGGATGATATCAGATCATTGACCGGGCGGGATGTGCTTTATTTCCCAGCATATGAAACTCT
>JAGLQD010000614.1 GCA_023136985.1 Candidatus Sabulitectum sp.
ATTTCCGCAATTCCGTGCTTATAATGACCTCGAATCTGGGCAGCGACTGGATCGGAACAGTTGGACGGGAGCTGGCTCAGGCGGAAAGAGATAAACGGGCGATCAGGGAACTGGAAGCAAAGTTTCGCCCTGAATTCCTGAACAGAATAGACGAAGTTATCATTTTTGATTCTCTCACAAGGGAACAGATCCGGGGAATCGTTGTAATTCAGATAGAGAGATTGAATGCTGTTCTTGCCGGGCAGAACCTTTCTGTCACTGCGTCTGACAGAGTTATTGAATATCTTGCAGAGCTGGGCTATGATCCGGCTTACGGAGCAAGGCCGTTAAAGAGGGTTATTCAGAGAGAGATACAGAACAGACTTGCTGAGGCAATTCTCAAAGGTGAGATTCCTGAAGGCAGTTCTCTCAGAATAGATCTTGATGGTGATTCTCTGGTATTTATACCTGAATAGATCACGGAACAGTGCCCTTCGGGATTTGCTCCCGGAGGGTGCTGTTAACCGGGATTAAGACCAACTGCAATTAACGACCTTGCATTGGTGAAGCCATTCTTTCTCAGATGAATCATTGCTTCTTCTCCCAGTTTGACAAGTTTTTCATTGCCTTTCCCCCGCAGGGTGTATGTCTTCAGGGTTTTGTTCAGATAATCCAGAAGCTCAGAATCGAAAGGATCGCCGCTTAGATCTTCAGACACATAAAATTCAAGATCGATCAGACCAACCCTCTTTATAAAATTCCTTAACTCATTCTGAGTGAAAACAGGGTTGTGCACTGTTCCGTTCTCTGAATCTGTTGCTGCCCACCAGTTGTGCAGCAATGTATGAGTATGCTGCGAAGAAGTTTGATTTCCGTCACGGAACATCTCTGTTACAATGAAGTACCCTCCGGGAGCAAGGGTGCGCTTCATTTCCTGCAGAACGATCTCAGGTTCTTTAAGGTGATGAAGAGAATTCGAAATAGCAACAGTGTTGAATGTATTGTTCTGAAATGCAAGCAGAGACCCATCCATGGCAGAGGGAGTTATCTTTCTGGCTTTTCTTTCCTTCACCATACTGATCAGTGACAAAGCTGCTGTATCAACTGCAACTATCAGACTGCAGGCGGTGAAACAGTGTTCCATTGTAAAAGCAAAATTACCCTTTCCTGTGGCAACATCAAGCACTTTTCCACCGGGCATTTTTTTAAGAAGCTTCTCAGTAATTGTTTTTGTAGCGGTCAATGCTCTCTCCCGTAATTTGATGCAATTTTGTCTTTTGGGTATTTGCGGTTCTTTGGACTATACTAACGGATATTCACTCTGAAACGCATGTGGAGGCAGGTATGACAAGATACGGATGTTTTGAGATCAGAACCAGTTGCAGAAGCTGCGGACATCCAATTCCAGTTAACGGCCCGCAGGGGTCACTTACATGCACAACCTGCTTTGAAGAGATGGTGTTGTCTCCTGAACGAATAGCTGGATTTCTCAATGATTTTGAAGAGGATTATGAGGGCTTAACAGAGGGACAGGGCCAGGGTGGCACTCTTATGAGCGGTGATGGTACTTTTAAATACGGCTACTGGCGACTGGAACCCCGTTGCTCTTCCTGCAGGTCCGCTCTTCCCATCCCTGAAGAACCAGGTGTTTCCACAGTTAGATGCAGCAACTGCGATCTCGAGTATTTTGTCTATCCAGTTTCGGAGCAGCTTCAGAAAAAGGTGCCTTCTGCCAGGCTCTGCTTTGCCCTTCAACCTCCGCCTGGAAACAGGGCTTCAGGCGATCTGTCAGTAGATGATGCTTCGCTGAAACCGGTAGTTATGTCTTGTCCTCAGTGCGCAGCTGCCCTTGCTGTTTCATCAGTGAGCGAGAGGATAATGAAGTGCAGCTATTGCAATTCGGAAGTTTATGTTCCAGATGCCATCTGGAAAAGGCTTCATCCTGTGGTAAAGAGTGAGGAATGGTTTGTCAGTTTCGAAGGCCAGACCGGTGCTCAAATTCAGGCATCAAGAAGGTTGAAAGACCAGAAAGACCAGAGGAAAGAGCTTAAGGCACGAAGAGTTAGCAGCTCTACAGGAACCTTCCTGGCCAGATTCAGGCCTCTTTTGAAGTATCTGGGAGTGGTTGTGGTATCTCTGGTGATCGTGATGATCCTGTTTCTTGCTGGCGGACACAGTTTCAAGAAAGTGCTGAGAACAGTATCGGAGTTGGGCGGAGTGATTCTTTGGATATCAGTTGTGATCATTCCAGTGGGATTTGCTATCCGGTCTGCGTTCTTCGCTGGATTCGGCAAGGGAAAAGGGTGCAAACAGGCCATGAAGAATTTGGCTGAGAAGCATAACTGGAAGCACGAATCAGCTGAGTACAACAGTTCTGTTGGCTATATAAATGCCAGCTATCTGGGAAGGGATATCGAGATTGATCCCGGGGATGATTATGCCATCGAGGTTGAGATACACGATTCTCCTTTTTATCTGAACACAGAGGCTCCCGGGTATCCCGGTGATGAAGTGCAGAGGTTTACCACAGGCGACAGGACATTTGATGATCTTTTTCCAATTCGTTATGCCACACCTGTACTTA
>JAGLQD010000615.1 GCA_023136985.1 Candidatus Sabulitectum sp.
AAAAAGCAGTTGTGCTTGTGCTGGATGGGGTAGGTATCGGCGAGATGCCTGACGCCTCTGATTATGGAGACCGCGGCAGTGATACTCTGGGAAACACCGCCAGTGCTGTTGGAGGCCTGTATCTGCCCAATATGCAGCAGATGGGTCTTGGGAACATACACCCGATACTGGGAGTTGATCCTGTTGATTCACCAATTGCCTCGTGGGGAAAGCTCAGTGAAATATCTAAAGGGAAAGATTCTACCACCGGCCACTGGGAGATGATGGGGCTGGTATCATCTGTAGCTATGCCCACCTTTCCTGCAGGATTCCCACCTGCATTCATAGATGATTTTTCCACAGCTTGCGGACATATCATTATAGGCAATGAAGTTGCATCCGGTACTGAAATAATACAGCGTATGGGTGAAGAACAGATCCGTACTGAAGGATTGATCGTTTACACCTCTGCCGACAGTGTTTTTCAGATAGCAGCCCATGAATCTGCGGTATCTGTGGAAGAACTGTATCGATGCTGCGAAATTGCCAGAAGAATGCTTGTTCCCCCTGACCTGGGGGTCAGCAGGGTCATTGCAAGACCGTTTACAGGAAAAGCAGGAGAGTACTCTAGAACTGCCAGTCGAAAGGATTTTTCCGTCTCTCCACCTGGTGAAACACTTCTTGACAGGCTGGTTGAGAAGGGAATCGCCGTGACCGGAGTGGGCAAGATCGATGACCTTTTTGACCACAGAAGCATAACAACAGAACACACCGCCAATAACTCACAGGGAATGCATCTGCTTCTGAATAAGATCAGGATGTCTGCAGGAGGATTTATCTTTGCTAATTTCTGCGATTTTGATTCAAAGTGGGGACACAGAAACGATTATAAGGGGTTTGCTAAGGGGCTTGCAGATGTGGACAACTGGATACCGGAGCTGTTGGAGTCCCTTAACCGGGAAGACATGCTGATCATCACCGCAGACCACGGCAATGACCCAACCACACCCAGCACAGATCACTCAAGGGAATTTGTTCCCCTTCTGGTGTACTCTCCGGGGTATTCAGGGCTCTCCCTTGGAACACGCTCTACTTTCAGTGATATAGCCTGTACTCTGGATGAGTATTTTCAGACAGGTGGAGATTTCCCCGGCAGATCCTTTTTGAAGGAGGTACAGCGTGACATCCAATGAAATGATCAACGAAGCTAAACTGCTGGTTGCCAGAAGCTATTCTCCATATTCACACTTCAGAGTTGCTGCAGTTCTAGAGGACTTCGACGGTAATATTCACGGTGGTGTAAATGTAGAGAATTCTTCCTATGGTATGACCATGTGTGCGGAAAGATCCGCAGTATTCGCTGCAGTCGCCACTGGAGCAAGAAGGTTTAGAAAGATTGTTATCTATTCTCCAGATGGGCCACCAGTGCCATGCGGCGC
>JAGLQD010000616.1 GCA_023136985.1 Candidatus Sabulitectum sp.
GGGGTATTATTACAGGAAATGGGGTAGTTAAAAAATGCCTAACAGAATAAAGGAAGAGATCGCCAGACTGAAGAAGGAGCGGGGAGCAGTTATTCTAGCACACAGTTATCAGCCTGGTATCATACAGGACATAGCTGATTTTGTGGGAGATTCTCTTGAATTGTCAAGAATAGCAGCCAGAGAATCGGCAGAACTTGTTGTTTTCTGCGGTGTTAAATTCATGGCTGAAACTGCGAAACTTCTTTCTCCTGAAAGTGTTGTTGTGCTGGCTGCACCTGATTCGGATTGCTCTCTGGCCGCCTGCATGACCGGCGCTGATCTCCGAATGATGAAGAAGAAGCACCCCGGAGCTTCAGCTGTTACATATGTAAATTCAACAGTTGATCTCAAAGCGGAAACCTGGGCATGCTGTACCAGTGCAAATTCTGTTGAAGTAGTGAATGCAGCCCCATCGGATGAAGTGATCTTCGGGCCGGACAGAAACTTGGGAACATGGGTTGCCACACAGACGAAAAAAATTCTTCATATATGGCCCGGTGGTTGCCATGCCCACAGTGGAGCTGATATTCGTGATCTCCGGGAGAAAAGGGCGGAATGGCCTGACGCAGAGATTCTTGTTCACCCTGAATCCCCTTCAGTATTTCTCTGGGAAGCAGACGAAGTTCTGGGGACAGGTGGAATGATACGGCACGTTGAGAAATCCAGCTCCGAAAGATTTATTATTGGAACAGAGGAGGGTATGATCTACCGGCTTGAAACTCTGTTTCCAAGCAGGCAGTTTGTTGCTGCAGGAAAGATAGTTTGCGAAGATATGGGTTTCACTACTCCGGAGCTTGTACTGAAAGCTCTTGAATCCCGTGATGACGGTATTGAAATTCCTTCTGAGCTGGCTGAAAAGGCCGCTTCAGCAGTGCGAAGAATGACAGAAATCGGTTAGTTTTATGCTTAAAGCGGCAATTACACAGGTCTGGTATGACAATGCCCCGGAGATCCATGGGTCTTATGGCCCATTCATGTATGGCTTGAATCACTGCTATCCCGCTTTGTTTGACAGGCCGGATCTTCTTCCTCTTGCGGTTCTTCCAGTAAATAATGTGTCACCTGTGGACATCCTGAAAGATTTTGACATGCTGGTTCTTACCGGCGGTGGAGACCCCTCCCCATCTCTCTTTGGCAGAACTGATAACGGCAGCAGAAATCCACGCCCTTTCCGCTCTTCCTGGGATATAAAGCTTTATCATGCAGCCAGAGAACTTGATATTCCAATCTTTGGTATCTGCCTTGGCATACAGGTTATTGGTATTGCCGAAGGCGTTGCGCTTATACAGGACATTGAGACATTTGTGGAGAAAGCAGATTTTCATGATGGTTCCGCCAGAGATCCTGTTATGCACAATGTAAATGTTTTTCCCGGAACCAGGCTCCGGAACATTCTTGGAGGGCATATCAGTGTTTCAACATTTCATCATCAGGTACTTGAAGAGGTGCCTCCCGGATTTTTGATATCAGCTCAGAGCAGTGATGGATTGATTGAAGCCATTGAAAGTGAAGACGGAAGAGTTATCGGTGTACAGTGGCATCCG
>JAGLQD010000617.1 GCA_023136985.1 Candidatus Sabulitectum sp.
CCGGGATCACCTTCATCTGCATTGCAGATCACATATTTCTGCACAGCCGGTGTGGAAAGGGCAAACTTCCACTTTCTGCCTGTGGGAAACCCGCCGCCACCTCTGCCCCGAAGGCCGCTTACCTCAACATTATCGCAGACCTCGCTTGGAGTGCTCCCGCTTATGGAGTCGGCAAATGCTCTGTAGCCCCCTCCGGCAATGTATTCTTCAATACTTACGGGATTAATGATGCCGCAGTTCTCAAGAACTATTCTTCTCTGGGCTCCGAAGAAAGGGTGCTCATCCATGAATACAACATCGTCCCAGTTATCCACATTGTCAGACCTGTACTGAGCCATAACAAGATCCATGGGAATCTCACTCTTCAAAACAAATGAATCCAGCAGATCAGATACTTTGTCTTCTGTTACCGTCTTGAAAGAAACCCTGGCTTTCCCGGGCAGCTGGATATCAATGATGGGCTCCAGTGCACACAGCCCCACACACCCAACCTCGATAACCTCTGCTTCAACTGACATGTGTTCAAGCCAGCTTTTTACCACAGCAAGGCTTTTGCCGGCACCTGCTCCAAGTCCGCAGGTTCCTGTTCCCACAAAAATTGCAGGCTTTGAAACATCATTCCGAAGCAGTACTTCACTCTGGTGCAACAGCTTGTCTGTGCATTCAGAGCTGTCATGGCACTTCGGCCCGGCAGTAAAACACTCAATAACAGTTGGACAAGGCTTTTCAAGCGAATGCCAGCACTTGTCACAGCACAATGTAAAGCGCTCACTCATATTACATTGCCTTCTTTCTGTATGAATCGATTATTTCAGATATCTGATCACTCTCAAGCCTTGCATGAAATTCACCATTCACAGCGATAACAGGAGCAAGACCGCAGGCACCGATACAGGCAACAACCTCAAGACTGAAGAGCCCATCTTTTGTGGTTCTTCCAGGCTGCACATCCAGCTCTTTTACAAGTGCATCAAGAATAGGCAGTGACCCCTTCACATGGCAGGCAGTTCCCCTGCATATCTGAATGTGGAATTTTCCCTTAGGCTCAAACCGGAACTGATTGTAGAATGTCGCCACTCCGAAGATCTTGCTTGCAGGCAGATTCAGATGGTTGCCGATCAACTCTACAGATTCCCTTGCAAGGAATCCCAGAGCCTCCTGCACTTCCTGCAGTATGGGAATCAGTTTATCGCGTCCGGCATCAACATGCCCACTCAAAATTCTTTCAGTTACCTCAACACTCATCAATCTATTTCCTCTCTTTATCTGATCTTGCGAAATAGGCTACTTTTTCAAGAGCAGCCGTCACATCTCTATTTTCAAGGTACACATGATCCGGCACTTTCAAAGGCACCGGAACGTAATTCAATATCCCTTTAACTCCGGCAGCAACAAGGCGCTCTGCAACCTTCTGAGCCACTGCACATGGAACGGTAATAACAGCTACTGTAATTTTTTCTTTCTTTATTATCTCTTCCATCAGATCCTGGCTGTAGCATCTGCATCCGCTGATAACTCTTCCAGTTTTGTAGCCGTCAGTATCAAATGTTGCTACAACATGCAGGTAAGATTTTCGACCGCGAACAAA
>JAGLQD010000618.1 GCA_023136985.1 Candidatus Sabulitectum sp.
TCATGGTACCTGCATTTGCAGGATCTGTTTTTGCAGAGAATGAGGATCTATGGATAGAGATAGACAGGATCAACGGGATACTTGAAGGAGAAGATCACCTGGATTCCAGCAATCTTGAAATTCTTTTTCAGGAGACGGTTGAAGTTGCTTTATCTCATGAGTTGCAGAGCCAGTTCGAGGATCTTAGAGAGGACGCTTTCCAAACGGGAGACTTCCGTGAGATCGATTCATATGCAGACCGGGCCAGCCTGGCTATAAATGTTTTCATTATGGGGGAGTCCAATAATATAGGTGTGAATGTTCCAGTTTTTCTGGATATCAGTACTACCGATACTGAAGCTTATACCTTTTTTCTGGTAAGTGTGGGCGGCTTTTATGCAGGCAGAGAAAATTCACGCATTGGTACTGCGGAACTTCCTGCCTGGATGGAACGCACTGAATCAAGCGCGCAGGCTGAAGTTGACACTGAGAAAGTAGAAGAATGGCTTGGTTACTGGCGGACAATTCGTCCTTCCCTGAATGGTTACTTCCTTAGCATAGCAGATGCGACCATTCAGGAACTTGCTGCAAGAGTTCAATAGAGGAGATTGTGAGGAATCAGGAAATGATATCTGGAATATTTGCGGTTTGCATGGGATTTGTTTTACTGGAGGATTCAGGTTATGAAATACTTGTTCCCGGAAACTATTTCCAGGGAGAAACCGAAGCAGTGAGAGGTGAGCTCTGGCATGGAGTTTATGCCACTTCCGCCGGATTCGAATTGAGAACTGTTGAACTGGTGGTTAAGGCAGCACACTCATTAGCTGATAGACCCCATGGGGAGAGAACTGGCAGTTTGATTCTTGTTGCAGGCGAAGAAGGTAAACTGCTTTTTCTTTTACAATCAGAAGGGGGAGTTTTTTCTCCTGGCTCGATCCATACCGAATTGGTAAACACCGGTGATCTTCAGATAGGTGTTTCAATTCAAGTTAGTGACTCATGCGAGGTTTTTACAACTGAAGCAGGGTTGTTTCTTTCGGATGGTCATGTTTCCCAGAGACTTTCCGATGTGTATCCTGATTCTCATGGAGAAGGTGTTTCAGTGGTGTGGGTGGGTGATCTGGATGGAGACAACCGTATTGATGTAGTTCTGGATGACCAACCTCATTATGCAACCAAATGTTTCTACCGGTTGTTTCTTTCCTCTGAAGCTGATCCTGGTTCGCTGGTTAAGGAAGTTGCGAGATTCTCTGCAGTAGCATGCTGAAAGGGATCCTGCCTGCATACATTGCTGTTTATGCGTTCTCCATTGTTTGTTAGCACAGCTCTCTGGGCTTCTTGTAACCTGCGCTGTATTTTTGAAAGAAGTGCAGTGAACCAGTTATCAACAGTCGATTGTTGTTTTGAAGCTACAGAAACCCAAGAGCCATGAAGAGCCCGAAGAGAGCCATTGCCAGTCCGGAGAATAAATGAAGTATTAGTTCCATGGTCTTTATCCTGTCGGATTCCTTCATGGCGACAGTTATTCTATTTCTCATCAGAACAGCGCTAAGTCCCAGTGTTGCAAGAAGAACTCCCATTCCAAGAGACATGAACAGAATGGACATGATCCCCAGTAGCACTGCATCACCCGCTACAGAAAGTATCATTATTGCAGATGCTGCCGGGCATGGTACCAGTCCGGAAAGAATTAATCCTGTAATCCCCCTGTCTTTTCCCGCGCTCTTGCGAATTGCCCTGTATTCCATGATCCCATGAATGATCATCCAGACTCCCAGGATCAGTATGATGGCATATGTAACGGGAAACAGAATGTTTTGAGCCTTGTCCACAGAGATCAGTAGAGAGTGTGTTGTGAAAAGGTAGAGTCCACCCACAAGTACAATAGCGCTTGCTGCATGGACCAGGGCAAGAAGAAATCCTGCAAGGAAACCTTTAACCGGTTTTGTCCCACTGCCCAGGAAATATGTTACAAGAACCGCTTTTCTGTGCCCCGGGCCCAGTGCATGCAGAACTCCAAAAATGAAAGAAACTCCAAGCAGCAGCCAGAGGCTTTTCATGCTTCCGGTTTCATCGATATCCGATATTGCATTTGCGATTGATATTTGAAGTTCTCTCTGCGCTGAAGTGCTTTTAGTAAGAAGAGAGCCAATAACCGGCCATGTGGAAGGACCACCTGTTGCTCTTATTAGTGAGCTTTCCGATTGCTGCTCCTCAGCGCTGCCCCCTGATATGAATGGATTCGGCAGTGCAAATGAACAGATTGAGAACAGAAGGAGGAGAAGGAATGGCTTAAAGAACTGCATCACATCAGTCGGTGTTCAGATAGACAACAAGTTGCTGGGGGAATGCAGTTCCAGAGTAGCTTGATCCTTCACGGGATACCGATACAGTTCCTCCATAAGATATGGCTATATCATCATTCTGCTCGATTGCAAACCGGGTTGTTTCACTACCGGGGCCGGTAACAGTGATTGGAGTGCCTTCGCTGTAGAGAATGTCGCAGTAGTATGTACCGTCATAAATTGCAACCCTGAAAACTCCAGTGGTTACGGGAACATCAAAGGGACAGAAGAATCTATAAACCAGCGCTCCGTGCTCTATGAACACAGAGAACTCTTCTATGCGGGAAGGTGAGTAAACCTGTCCGTCAATATCCAGGAAAGTAAAATAGTCGGAGGTCTCCAGATTGGAGAATGCTCCAGAGAAAACCTCTGATCTTTCAGTCGAAGAAAATTGACCATCATTGTTCCTGTCAAAATCAGTTGTTATAGCCGCTGTGAACATCGGGTCGAAGTGCCAGGTAATTTCAATTCCCGAGAGAATATCTCCCTGAAGGCGAACCTCCATCTCTGTATCGATGAACATATGCGGATGGGCAAAAAGACTGCCCCATGAAACGAACAGAATAGTGCAGAACAGGTGTTTCAAAGATTCTCTCCTCAAAGGTCTT
>JAGLQD010000619.1 GCA_023136985.1 Candidatus Sabulitectum sp.
CAAGCCCGATTCCAAGCAGAAGCTTAAATCGGTTGTTTTCTTTTCTCTCTGCATGAAAAGCAGTTACCTCGTGAGGTCTGCTGGCAAAGCTCTTCCAGTTATAAATGCTTGGTTGCAGTTTAGGTCTTTTAACAACTGGTTTGGGCTTTGGCTTCGCTATTTCCACTGGTGGCTCAGCGAAACTGAAGAAGACTTCTGTATTACCAATAGTGAAAACACCGGATACATTTCTGTCAAATACCCAGATAAATGGATCGCCTGGCTTCTCCTGCTTAAGAAGATTTCTTTCTATCAGAGTAGAAAATGGTATTACACTTCCTTTAACTTCCACGCCACCCTTTATTTCAGGAAGCAGGCGAAGTATGTACTTATTACCTACCTCTGGCTCCAGTAGTGTATGTATTCTAGGCAGTTTATCCATCTTAACACAAATTGTATTGTAATCAGCCTGCCCAATTGTCATTATGCCGGCATTGGGGAATACTTCTCTTCGCCCTTCAGCATCCTCAATATTAAGCCTGAGCATCCTCTTGTCCGGCACTACAGCTACCGGCTCTGCCTTCTTTACAGGAGGCTTCTTCTTTGGTTGAACTTTCTTTTCTACAACCTTGGGAGGATCAATAAATCCAAAATGAATAACGAAAGGACCTGCTGTAACCACACCCTGATCACCGTAATTGACTTTCAGTACGTAATTGCCGTGACTATCAGTGCTGAAAATTCCAAGTCCCTTGAGATCACTGAACTTTAGTTTGGAGCCGTTGGCAGAAGTTATTTGCGCATCCATGGTTTCCGACAATGTCAGATCCCATGTTCCCTTCTCTTCACCGATCTTGATCAAAACGATGGAGTCAGGAATGCCTGGAGCTTCAACCGAGATGTTATTGTTGTAGCCGGAACCCAGGGTTATCTCCCTTTCTCCCGGCAGAAGTTTGGTAATTACCTTTCCATCCCGCATTGCAGCAACTGCCAGTATCTTGCCTATATTATCAGCCATCAGTCATCACCACCTTCACTTGCGATGATCTTGATCACTGCCAGATTCTGCCCGACATAACCGGCTTCCGAACAACTTGCCATGACTCGTTGAAGAAGAATTGCCGGCATGCCCACATCTCCCTGGATGTTGACCTTCATATCATCGTCAGTAAGGGTACCCCGGGAGAGCCTGGAGTATTCCAAGTGATCTCTGAGCCTGGTGACAAGAACCGGTATAGAGTTCCCGGAATTGAGAAGTTCTGGTGTTACAGTAATTAGAGGATCACCGTCAACAACAATCACTGAATTATTTACCTGTATCTCCAGCTTCAGCTCTACTTTGGTTTCCATTCTAGCCTTGGGAAGCACCAGCTGATCACTTACTGTAACCAATTGTCCGTCAGCGGAATAGCTTTTCAACAGGAACACTAGAAGTATGGTGAACATATCTATCATAGAAGTCAAGCTGAGAGTAACTTTTTTGTCTTTACCTCGGGATACAGCAACGGACTTACCGGATCCAAGAAGAAGAGGAACATGCCGTTTGGATGGAGCACTCATCAGTTACCCCCTCCTGCTGCCATTGCCGAAGTAACCGAAGCTGTGGGTGCCACCTGAAGGCCAGGCTGATCAAATCCCGCAGCGCCAGCAAGATCAATTGCAGTTATGATGTTATCGTATCTGGTTTCCTCCACAGTCAAAACGGTAATTTTGCGGAAATCGATCTGTGGGTAAGCCTCAGTAAGAAGCTCGTGCACTTCTTCGAGTTTCATGGAAAGGGAATCCCAGGGAAAAGAAATAATCATCTCTCCGTTAAGTTCAATTTCAATGGCATAGGCCACATGAGCAGAACCGCTTGCTGTGCCGATAAACAGTTCCTGATCGGTTATGATGATCTTAGGCTGAAGTCTATCCTCTTCGGAGCGCATGAGGTTGGCAGTAGCGCCTCCACCACTGCTACTGATACCTTCAGTAGCGGCCATTTCTATAACAACAACTTCAAGGAAAGTTGCACTGAACAGCAGGAACGGGATTATGCAACAGAACAAATTCATCACCGGAAGAAGATCGATCTCCGGTACATGTTTGACTGTCCTACTTCGACCCGACGCTGCTTTTGCCATTAGGCTTCCCTTCTGGCCTGGGCAAGCATATTCATAACCATGACACTGTAACGATCAATATCATCAACGAGACCGTCTGCTTTTGCAGTAAGAACAGAGTGTGCTATCAGCATTGGAATAGCAGCGATAAGTCCGAAAGCGGTTGTGTTCATTGCCATGGAGATACCATTGGCAAGAAGAACACCCTTCTGCTCCGGATCAGCTGCTGCCACCGCTGCGAAAGCGGCAATGAGGCCAAAGATTGTTCCAAGCAGACCCACCATTGTAGATACGTTTGCAAGCATACCAAGATAACCAATTCTTGCATTGATCCTGGGCAGTTCAGCAAGAGCCATCTCGTCTACTGCGTTCTGAATGTCACGCTCAGTACCCTTGTAATTTCTAAGAGCTGCCTCGATTATCTTTGCCAGAGGCGATCTTTCCTCACTGGTGGTAGCTATAGCCCCTTCAATGCTGCCCTTTCGAATAAGCGATGCTATTCTGGCCATAAGAGCCTCTGGTTTGGCACTTGCTATTCCGAAGAGGAAAATCAGTCTCTCTATGAAGATCACAAGTCCAACAGCGAAGAAAAAGAGAATAAAGGGCATTGCAGGGCCACCCTCGCGGAAGAACTTGGCAAATTGACTAAAGAATCCACCCTTTACTTCTTCCTCTTCCTCTTCTTCCTCCTCAATTGCATCAGTAGCGGTTGTATCCGCAACTTCTACCTCCTCTTCAACAACAGCAAGGGAATCGGTAGCCGTTGAATCGGTGGCTGTTGAGTCTCCCTCTGCAACATTTGTGGAATCGACTACCGCCGATTCCTCACCCTGCGCCAGAACGGAACCTGGTAAAAGAAGAACAACAAGAGCTATCAGCAGGGGAAACAACTTTCCGCGCATTAAGGGACTCCTCTCTCTAACTATTTCGTTAATCTATTGACCTATAAAGTCGTACAGTAAATTACCTACCAAATCAAGTCCGGCCATTATTCCAAATGTCAAACCCGTTTTCTCATCTCCATCTACATACTTCCATGCACTCAGCCCGCCAAGAACAG
>JAGLQD010000062.1 GCA_023136985.1 Candidatus Sabulitectum sp.
GCTGATGGAATTGCTTATGTGGAAGCTGCAACGGAAGCGGGATTGAATGTAGATGATTTTGCACCGAGACTGAGCTTCTTCTTTAACGCCCACAACGATCTTCTTGAAGAGGTGGCAAAGTACCGTGCAGCAAGAAGAGTCTGGGCAAAGATCATGAAGGAAAGATTCGGAGCGAAAAATCCCAAGAGCCTGATGATGAGATTCCATACCCAGACAGGGGGATCAACTCTGACAGCCCAGCAACCGGACAACAACATCGTACGAGTTGCGATCCAGACTCTTGCAGCAGTCATGGGCGGCACGCAGAGCCTTCACACAAACAGTCGTGACGAAGCGCTAGCTCTTCCTACACAGCAGGCGGTTACAATTGCCCTGAGAACCCAGCAGATCGTTGCACATGAAAGCGGAGTAACCAGCACCATTGACCCTCTTGCTGGCAGCTACTTCGTAGAAAGCCTCACCGATGGTATTGAAAAAGATGCGCTGAACTACATTACAAGTATCGACAGCATGGGTGGAATGGTCAAAGCTGTGGAAGAAGGCTACCCGCAGAGACAGATACAGAACGCAGCATACGACTACCAGAGAAGTATTGAATCAGGGGACAGGATAGTCGTGGGAGTGAATAAATTCCAGCAGGAAGAACCTCCTCCAACCGGCCTGCTCCGGGTAGACCCAGCAGTGGAAACTGCACAGAGGAACAAACTGGCAGCAGACAAGGAAGACAGAGACAATGACAGGGTCAAAACAACTCTGATCGCCCTAAGGGCAGCGTCCAGATCTTCAGACAACCTGATGCCTGCAATCATTGACTGTGTACGATGCTACGGTACCCTGGGTGAGATATGCGGTGTACTAAGAGAAGAATTCGGTGAGTACCAGCCTAAGACCGTTGTTTAGAACACAGTAACATTTCTATTTTCTTTAACCGGGCAGAGGATCAACTCCGCCCGGTTTTCTTTGTATCATCTGAGATCATCCTTGCACCGAAAACTCACTCACTCTATAATTGCAATACGGCTCTGTTCCTGCTCAATTAGAAAGCTGTGATATATGAGGCCTTACATCTTTCTGTTAACAATGTCATTTCAAGCGTTCGCAATGACCGATGCAGCCCCTGGCGCAGGGATTGCTCAGCCCGGAGTAGACACATGGCTTGAACAGATCGCCTACTGGTCTGTAGAGGATGCGATTCCCAATGCTTACACAGTAGGATGCGGCTGGGATGGAACTTACTTCTGGATCACAAACGGTGCAGGGCAGGCCGGCGCATCAACAGGCATGTTCTACCTCTTTGATCACGCAGGTGCTGTGGTGGACAGTTTCGAACAGAACGACGCTCCAGGATGGGGTCTTCGCGATCTCTGCTGTGACGGAACTTACATGTACGGCAGTGTAAGCACTGCTATTGATTACTACGACATCACCACATACGAAAAGGTCGGCGCTTTCACAGGGCCCATAAGCCCTAACCGCGCCCTTGCCTGGGACGGTACATACTTCTACACCAGCTCTTTCTCTACCGATGTAAATCAGCTCACATGGGATGGTGTAAGCGGATCAACCGCAGCAACCACAGTCTGGTCTACAGCAGCAACAAGTGCTTACGGTGCTGCCTGGGATTACATTGGTGACTGCCTGTGGGTAACCAGTGCCAACGGAACCGGCATCGTTGATCAGATCGCTGCAGACGGTTCTCTGATCGAACATCACACCCTTTTACCCGGTGCGACAATGGGTGGAGCCACAATGGCCGAGGTTGTGTGGCCTATCAATGAACTTTACGTTTTCGAGCAGGGTTCTCCTGATGCCATGCATGGCTACGATGTATGCCCAGAGGCTCTGGAACGCGACACATGGGGTTCAATTAAGAGCCTGTTCTAAACAGACTTAGACATTTTCAGGGGAAGTCCTTCAAGGGCTTCCCCTTTCTTGTATATTAGGAAAATGAAAACACATATTAACCGTTTTCCTGAAGGGATTCACTCGATGCACAAATACATATTTCTGTTTGCTTTTCTGCTCATACAAACCGGTTGCGGATCCCCTGATGGGAATACATGGTTGATAAGAACATCCACTGACTCTATCTCCGTCTCCGAAGTTGGAAACATCTGGAAACAGCTTGACCAGAGCGCAAGAATGAGATTTCTCGCTAAAGACAACCCCGTAGGAGATTTTATCACTGCCCTGGGTGGGAAAACTATGATCACCGCAGAAATAGATAATGAGAACTACCTGCACTCACAATACATACAGAGTATGAAAAATTGCTGGATAATAAATTCAGCTTTCATTGCCTACAGTGATACTCTATCATCGTATGTGCTGAGCAGCATTACTGATACGGATCTGTCACACTACGGTGAGCTTCTTGGGAGCATTGTCTGGTATTCTTCGCCGGTTACAGGCAGCGCAGGCCCGGCGAGGCTTCCAGACCTGCCCTGGAACCTGGCCTTCGCACTGGATTCCATAGCCCCTGGGAGTCATGTTGAGGTTGATGGTGTTATGTACACCCTTGATTCTATTGAAATATCTTCACAGGAGATGGTAGATGCTACCCTGGCCGACACTTCAACATTCAATACATTTGCCCGAAGCAGCCTTGCAGAAAGCCGTTCCATCAGAAATCTTGACTCCCTGAAAAGAGAAGTCATGGAAACTTTTCAGATGGATTCTAATGCAGTTGCAGCATATTGCCTGCAGAGAGAGTCCGTTGACAGTTCTACTGAACTTGCGTCATGGAACGGTGGCTCAATAAGTGCAGGAGAATTTCACGGCATAGCTGACTTTGCCTCCATGGGGCACCCGGGAAATCCGCAATCGTTCAGCTGGGTTTCTCACAATCTGCAAAATCAGGCACGGCTTTCTTTTGTTGCAGACTTGTATGCAGCAGAGTTTCCACAGGGATACACGAGCTTCACCCCTGGAGCAGAAGCCTTTGCTCTGGATCAGGCAAGCGAGCTTCTTTTCCAGGTTAATGTTGCAGATGCGGTACAATTCAGCGACTCTCTGGTTTACCAGGCATACCTGCAGATGGATTCAGTCCCGCAATTGCCTGAAACAAGGGTTTTTGAATCAGTTATGGTGCCCGGTGGTATTCTGGAAGAGGCAATTGCTTTGATGAGCGATGAAAATTCACTAGTGGAAATCGGCTATCCTGGATACACAGAATTCCTTGACCCCGGCAATGAGTTCCTCTCGAGACCTGTAGTGCAGCACGAACTTCCATATGAAATTGATCTGGCACTGTTCGCTATGGAAGAAAGCAGCCATGAGTGGAGCAGGCCTGTTGAAGTGGAGGAAGACTTGTTTGTCTTTTTCAGGCTTGTAGAAATTATTCCTCCACAGGCGGCTTCTTTTGAGCAGGTGGAAGCAACCATAAGAAGAAATCTACGGATTCACCTGGAAGAGCAGAGAACCATGGACTGGATGTGCGAGCTTGAAGCCATTCACGAATTCCAGGTAAATCATGGGATTCTCAGTGATCTGCCCACTGATCCTGCTGGTTGGAGTGAATTGTAATTGGCAGGGTTCCTGCTGTTTTTTCTTCCGTTCACCATAACTCTAGCTTTTGTAATACCGGGGCTCTTTGATTCCACAATGATGTCGCGACTGGCTATGTATCCCCTGGCCGGTTCTGTAGTATTCTTTTTCGGAAGAAAAAGTATTTCCACAACGCATCTGATTATTGGATCACTTATCGGATTGCTCCCTGCATTATCCCTTCTGTGGGGAACATCAGCCACAGGCGGCATTCCTTATGCTGTGCGATGGCTTTCAGTCGGGATGATGATTATCGGTTTTTCCGGAACTATCGCAAGGTGGGGTCTGAGAGTACATCTGAAAGCTCTTGTTGCATCAGCTGTTCTTGTTTCTGCTGTAATGCTATCTACCGGGGCAGACACTGTTACTGGAAATGCAAACAGAGCGGGAATGGTTCTATCCCTTGGTTTTGTGGGCAGTCTTGTGTTTTTCAAGAAAGACAAATGGTATTACTGGGCAGTTACCACAACTATTCTTGCTGGTGTATACATCTCTTCATTCTACATTGGATGGGTTGCCTGTCTGGTTGGAGCTCTTGTTTTCTACTCCTCAAAAAAGATCAAACCATGGATGATTCTTATCATGATGATATCAGGACAAATATTTTCCATGTTCTTTCCTGAAGCCGCAGGCAGGGCAGGCCCAACCCTTGAACTCAGAACCAGGATCTGGCGCAATTCTGCTGAGCTGTTTCTGGACAATCTTCCACTGGGGACAGGTATCGGGTCTGCAAGGCTGGAAATATTCAATTCATCTGAGCCGGAACTGAGAGAACTGTCCGGAGGAGACAAAAGAATAGACTATCTGCACTCAGAGCCTCTTACAATAATTACTGAAAACGGTATCCCCGGTCTGCTTCTTCTGCTGTTTATGCTTTACTGGCTTTCCAGACGATCAAGATCTGACTATCAGTTGGCTTCTCTGGCAGTTTTCTGGTTAATATTCACAAGTGATCTGCCACTTGCCACACCACTTGGAGCAATTCCTGCGGCACTATTCCTAAGCTCAGTGGGCGGTCTGGGCAACCGGAAATTAAATGTACCGGCTGCAGTTCCTGCACTTGCTCTTTTCTTCTCTCTCTTCTGGTGTTT
>JAGLQD010000620.1 GCA_023136985.1 Candidatus Sabulitectum sp.
CTTTTAGAGGTATGGAATTCAAGTTTTACCGGCGTTAGAGTTCAGGCGGCACTTCAACTGGGCATAATGGCAGAGCTTTCAGGAAATCCTGTTGACGCTCTTTCCTGGTACAATCGGGCATGTCAGGTCGCTCCGGGTTTAAGCTCATATGCGTCTATGGATGCCGCAGCACGAAGAGATTCGCTTAGATATATTGTAACACCATAAATGCAAGAGGTTTACATGATTAAGTATGCAGTAGTTATAGTTTTGTTGGTATTCATGGCTGGCTGTGGCTCATTTCCTTCCACTGCCGGTATGGACAGAGAACAGATCATTGAACTTGCTGATCTCAATTATCAGCAGGGCAAGTGGACCTCAGCGTCTTTTCTTTACACAGAGCTGATGTTTCGTTACCCCGGGGATATGGAAACTGATCTTTTCCTTTACCGCAGTGGTATGGCTGACAGAAAACAGAAATTGTGGGCTGATGCGGAATTTTATTTTTACAGAGTTGTGAATGAATTTCCCAGAGGAGTATGGGCGGATGATGCTCAGTTTGCTCTTGCGGAAACAATGTGGATGCAGAGAAGAGATTACAGAAGAGACCAGACGCAGGTGATAAGAGCCCGTGAGGAGATCGTCCGCTTTCTGGATATCTATCCTGCCTCGCAGCTTCTTCAACCAGCAGATGAGCTTTTTATTCAGATCAACGATCATCTTGCCTTGAGAGCACTGTTCATAGGGAAATTCTACATTCGCAGACATGACACCGATGCAGCTCTTCTTTATCTGAGAGATGCCATGGACAGCTACGGTGAGACATCATGCCGCGGTGCTGTTCTCATAGCCATGGGAGATCTTTACAGATCAATAGACAACAGGTATTCAGCCCAGACCTATTACAATCGCGCTATGGAAACCTGTGACCTTACCCCGGACGAGGAAGAGGAAGCCGTTCGAGGCCTTCGGGAAGTGCAGTGAAGCAGGGCTTTCTTGGAGGAACCTTCGACCCGCCCCATCTGGGGCATCTGATGCTGGCTCAGGAAGCTCTTGAACAGTACTCACTGGAAAAGGTATTCTTCGTACCCTCAAGAAACCCTCCGCACAAGAACAACGGAACCATAACAGACTTCAGCCATCGCAGACGGATGCTTGAACTGGCAGTTGAAGGTAATCACTGCTTTCAGGTGGCGGATCTGGAGTCCAGAGGCTTTCCATCATACACAGTGGATATGCTTGAGCGAGTATCGTCAGTTGACTTCAAACCTTGTTTTATTATTGGAATGGACAGCCTTCAGGAGATACATACCTGGAAGCGTCCAATGAGAGTTCTCGATCTTGCAGATGTTGTGGTTGGAACAAGACCTGGAACAGATACTTCTTCTGTAGATCCGGATATTCTGAAGAAAGTATCTCTTTTCACATTTCCCGGTATCTGGATATCATCTTCTGAACTCAGGAAGCGTGTTCTTCAAGGCAGACGAATTTCCTACCTTGTGCCGGAGGGCGTAGAATCTTATATAAGAAGTGGAGGGTTGTATGGGGCAGAAAAAGGCCATTGACACTATTCTTGAGGCTCTTGTTGATGAGCATGTAAGCGATATCCATTTCAAAGTGGGATCGCCTCCAATAGTGAGACGATCAGGTGTTATCAAGCATGCAACGGGATTTCCCAGTTTCACCAACCAGCATCTTATTCAGATCACAGGTGAAATAACAAATGAAACCCAGCGGAATCTTCTTCAAAGCGGTGCAGAAGTAGATCTGGCGTACAGCCTTGCGGGGAAAGCACGGTTCAGGGTTAATATTT
>JAGLQD010000621.1 GCA_023136985.1 Candidatus Sabulitectum sp.
CCTGCAGTTCTTC
Source organism: Candidatus Sabulitectum sp. (assembly GCA_023136985.1). Lineage (GTDB taxonomy): Bacteria > Fermentibacterota > Fermentibacteria > Fermentibacterales > JCC-6 > Sabulitectum. Next base: position 14 of record JAGLQD010000621.1, read on the forward strand.
CTGCTCTTCTTCTACTTCTTCCTCCTGCTCTTCAACATCATCGTCAAAGGCGATATCGGCCTCTACGGCCTCCATCTGTGAGTCTGAAGTTCGAGTAGACAGCCTGCCCAGTTCGCTGGCAGGAATAAACTCGAAGAAGATGATCAGAAACGCGAGAGCAACAACGATTCCCCACTCAAAACCTCGTGCAGACTTTTCCCTGCTCTCTATATCGGCGCTTGTAGCCATCTCACCTCCTCTATATTCCTGTGCTCAAAGGCTGAGCGTTAAACTGAATGCTGTACAATTCCTCGAAACGAAGATCCGCAAAAAGACCGACCATAGCACTCATCGGGACACGAGTATCCGCGTTTAGTACTATGACATCAAGGTGCTTGTTCTGTTCCCGCCAGAATTTATCTGCAAGACCTTTCAGCTGAACTGCAACCTGATCAATAGGCAGGTCGTAGTCACCGATCCTTGCAATCACTTCACTCTGACTGTCTCCGGGGTCCATCTGTTTGATCCAGACGGCCACCATAAGGTTCTCCTTGCCCAGCTCACTCATCACCTGCGGGTGAGCCTGGGGAAAGCGAATCCTGAGACCACTGTCATCCTTGAAAATGGTTGTGGCCATAAAGAAGACCAGAAGCAGGAAAACGATATCCGACATTGTGCTGGATCCTATTGCACTGCCGACTTTCATTCTTCTTTTAAACTTCATTACACACCACCTCCAAGTCTTTCCTGAAGGGTGATACCAGTTCGGCTGACACCATTGCGCCTGATAACATCAAGTGCGGCAATCATGCCGTCATAGTCACAATCGGGAAAGAACTTGAGAATAACAACAAGCTCGCTCTCTCTTACGGCTGAAGCGATGTTCCCCTGCCTTGCATCAGCAAGAACAAGAGTATCGCCAAAAGCCACTTCTCCAAAGTTTGGATCGACAGTCACTGGAGCACCTGCGCCCATTATCTCCCGGATAAGTCCGGAACGAACCATGGGTGTAAGATTCTCTGCCTGAATGGCCGAGTTCAAGCTGGAATAAGTACCTGACGGCACACCCTTCGCAACCTCTAGGTTGTTCAGAAGTCTGGCGGAAGTAGCTTCCACCGTTTCTGCCCTCTGGGCTGCAAGAGTCATTATTCCTTCCTGAAGCAGGGGATCATCAAGTGCCACATCCTCACCGGCTCTGGCCCTTTGCAGTGGCCCGTCAGGAGGCGCCTGGTCAATAAGAGCCACATAGCTCCCTATACCCCACTGCTTGATGGTCATAACCAGTCTGTTGGTTTCATCGATCACTACCTCTTCAGTCTGTTCATCGGGCTTTTTCGGCAGCTGATAGCTGATGCCCTTCTGAACATCAAAAGTGGTTGTCACAAGGAAGAAGATCAGAAGCAGGAATGCAATATCGGACATGGACGAATCGGAAAATTCGCCTGTTGCCCGTGGTTTATTACTGCGCATTCTTACTCCTTATCACAACTGCTTGAGATGTTCCATGTCGGCAAGCTGATCAACAAGGAACATGCTTGCCTCTTCCATATCGGTAATAAAACGACCCACTTTTGCTATGAAAAAGTTATTGGCCATCTGAATTGGAATCGCCACAATTAGGCCTGTGGCCGTGGTGATAAGCGCTTCCTGAATACCGCCTGCAACCAGGCTTGCATCAACATTCTTGGCTGCTGCGATCTCTCCAAAAGCACGGATCATTCCTGAAACCGTACCAAGGAAACCTATCATTGGAGCTACACTGGAAACGGTGGCAAGAACAACAAGCCCCTTCTCCAGATGAGCCATTTCGATAGAACCAGCACTCTCAATAGCCTTTTCCACATCTACAAGCCCTTTGTCGCGTCTCATGAGCCCGGCTCTGAGAATAGCAGACACAGGACCGCGGGTACGGTCGCAGAGGGTTTCAGCACCGCTGAGATCTCCTTTGCGAATGTATCCGCCAAGCTGCTCAAGAAATTTGTTCACATCGAGTTTCGCTTTGCTGAAAGTTATGAACCTTTCAACAGCAACGGCGATACCGATGATCAGTGCAATAAGCAGAGGCCACATAAAGTTTCCACCAGCGATGAACAGATCCTTAAGATCCATGCTGGCACTCTGTGAACGCTCAACTTCTTCAACAACAGGTGCTTCTTCAACATCTGCGTTCTCGACTGGTTCCTCTACAGGAACCACCTCTTCTTCAACCACTTCAGTAATCTCTTCTGTGGTTTCTATTGCTTCCGGCTCTTCCCCCTGAGCAATGGCAAATGGTGCCATTATCAGTAGAAGCACCAGCAGTATTTTATGCATCTGGTAACTCTCCTTGTTCTTGCGGGCGAGCCCGCCTGAAATTCCTACCATTCGAAGTCGATACCGAAACGAATGCGTCTTCTGCGATCGTAAGCATTGGGGTTACCCATCTCGCCTCTTGGATCGTGATCGGGCTCGCCGTTGCCATCCTGATCAGCATCGTACCATGCAGCACTGACAAGTCCGCCGATGTTCGCGCGGTTAAACACATTAAGCACCCAGACATACACATTCAGAGAAGTGTCGCCCATCCAGAACATCTTGTTCAGCTTGGCTGTGGTGTTCATGGTGAATGGCATACGCTCGCCGTTGATCTGTGGATCGGCAGTTGCCTGTCCGCTAGAGTTGTAAGGGAAACCACTTCCGTAGTTCCACTGCACTGAAAGACCAAGGCCCTGAAGGTATCTGGTTCCGCCCCATGCAGGGCCTTCATTTCTTGGAATACGGAAATCAAAGTTCGCATTGATCATGTGTCTCTGATCCCAGTCCAGGAAACTCTCACGCTTGGGAATAACCCAGCCGGCCCAGGCGTACTGGTAGTTCTGGGTTGCACTGGAGCTCTTGCCCTTGGCTATGGCATAGGTGTAGTTACCACTGAAGCTTATGAAGTTGGAAGGGCGTCTCATGAGGTTGAACTCTGCACCGCGGACATTTCCGTAATCTCCGTTGATGTAAAGATCATAGGCATCAACTGCTGTGAAGTAGTTCTTCTGCATGTCCACAAGACCAGTGATATCTTTGTAGTAACCTGTGATATCCAGCATGGTTATGTCATCGAACATGTGCTTCACACCAAATTCGTATGCGATGGTTTCCTCAGGCTCAAGATCAGGGTTACCCACAATTGGGAATGCACCTGAAAGATCGAAGTTTGCCCCATCGAACATTCTTCCAAAGTCAGGAACCTGGAAGTAGTGACCGTATGTGAAGTGAAGAACATCACGCTCAGTTATGGGATGGCTGAAGCCAATTCGCGGACTGAGGTGATACTTGGAACTGACACTGACCGGGTTCCTGATGTGATCATCATCTCCGGCGGAAGTTCCAGGGTTCACAGGGTCTGTAAGATCAGCAGGATATTCGTTGTAGTTAGGGTCGAAGTAATCAAAACGAAGACCTGCGTTAACGATCATTCCTCTGTATTCCATTTTGTCCTGCATGTATGCAGATACGGCATGGGGGTAGGAATGCCAGTCGCCCATGTAGATGTTTCCACCGGAGGCGGTGTCAACATGGTACTCGTAGGTATCGTAGTACTTGCCTTCAACACCGAACTTGAGCTGGTGCTGCTGGTTGACCTGGCTGGTTACATCAAGCCTTGCAGTTGATATAGCACTGGTCGCGTCGTACCATGCCTGTCTGTTTGCACCGGATCGGTAGAACCCCTGGAAGTCCTGGGTTCGTGTGGGTGTGTAGTTAAGCCAGTCGAAAACAGAGTACCCTTCTCCAAGAACTCCACCATCAGGGTCATCAATTCTGCGCTCGTCAGAAGTGGAGTACTGGTTGATCTTGAACTCCAGGAAGCTGGCGTCACTCATGGTCTGAGTGAGGCTGA
>JAGLQD010000622.1 GCA_023136985.1 Candidatus Sabulitectum sp.
CAGGGTGACGATATTCACACTGTCTTTTCTATGTTTCTGAATGCTGAGAAGGCTGGAGAACATGGTGGTACTCTTCCCGCTGCCGGTGGGACCGGTTATCACGATCATCCCCTGACTACGATTAAGAAGAGCCTTGTAATCAAGCAGGATATTCTCCGGCATTCCAATATTTTCAAGATCCATTATCCTGGCTTTGACATTGGCCAGCCTCAGAGCGATCCGCTCACCGTTACTGGTGGGAAACACGGATACTCTGGCAGTAAATGCGGTATCTTCAAAATTCAACTGTCCATCCTGGGGCACTCCCTGCTTGAACATGGGAAGACCAGACAGAATCTTGATCCTTCTTACCAGATGCGGATAAAGGTGCATGGGTATTTTCCCAATGGGATAGAGATTTCCCTGGATCCTGAATACCACCTCAACCGTGTCAGCACCAGGGCTGAAATGAATATCACTTGCATCCAGCGAGAAACCCATGCTGACAATTGTGTTCACTATTCCTACCACAGCGCCTTTGGAAGACTCGATTATTCTTCCAAGCTCCGATTGAAGCCTGGGAATTCCGGCAATGCTTCCTGTTTTGTACATGAAAAGGTCACCACTCTTTATCACGGCAGTGTTCTCGGGAACTTTCTCAAAATGGAACCACAGGGTTCTTACAAGCGCCACAAGAACAGCGTTGATAAGCAGAACGATCAGACCCCTGAAGAGCAGAGAAAGAACCCTCGAACCTATTCCCAGGCTACTTTCCAGTTCGCTGAGTGCTTCCCCGGAAGGAGATGTTTTTGAAACAATCAGAATGATCAGGATTGAAATGACAATAGAGACAATTTTGACAAAAGCAAAGAGCTTCCTTGTGAGCCTGGGCAGTGAAATGCTCATTCCCATCGCTTTTCAACCTCCATTTTACAATTTGGCTAACAATAGCACTACCGTTACACGAGAGCAAGCTGTTTCATTCTCTCCAAGTCAAAGTAGTTCCCGGCTTCATGCATATGTGAAGCTTTAATGGTATGCAGATCTTCTTCACCTGTTCTCCCATGCAGTTTCACGATTTCTGACCAATCCCAGGTAAAACCGGTCTCTGTGGGAATCGTTATCGTGGAACTAGCATGAATTCCCAGGCTGGAACAACCTCTATTACTCCTGCCTCCGTTTCAATAGTGTTTTTCTCTGTAAATGTTACAATTGTACCTGTGTCGATGTTCTGTTCCCTCATGGCTGTGGTAAGAGCCCTTACTTCCCGCTTTCTGGTATCAGGGTCATGTAAAGATTCACTCACCTGTATCAGTTTCCTGGAATGGTCCGGGAACTGCAGGATGAAATCAACTTCAAGGCCGTTCTTTGTCCTGTAGTAAAAGATTGATTCTGCAGTGCTGCGAAGATATATAAAAATCATGTTCTCAAGCAGATGCCCGCTGTTCACCAGTATTCCAGAAGCAGTAGATGTGACCATGGCATGATCAATACAGTAGATCTTCTTGGGATTGGCATTACTGCGTGCAAAAGAAGCATCGAACAGTCTTACAGTAAAAAAGAAATAAGAATCCTCAAACCATTTGAGATAATCTGCCACTGAATGCTTCGGTACTTTATGTCCTTGAGACTGCAAAAAACCATAGAGCTTGTTCAGAGAGTATAGAGATGCTGTGTTGTCTATGAGGCGGTGAGCCAGATCAGAAACTGCCTTGGGGTGAGAAATATCATGGCGCTCAATAAGGTCTCTGAAAAGAACTGCATGGAGGTACTCCTGGTGTACTTTGGTTCTCATCTTTTTACTCAAACCTGCCACTTCAGGAAATCCACCGCATTCCATGAACTCCACCAAAGCAGTTTGAATATGAAATCTGATCCTGGTTGAGATTTGCCTCGGGAATTGAATATTTTTGTAGCTGAGGAACTCACTGAAGGAAAACGGAAACAACTCCCACGACAGAGATCTGCCACGCATACCTGAAGCGATTTCTTTTGAAAGCATTCTTGCTGAAGAGCCAGTTATGTAAACTTCACACTTTTCAGTGCGTAAAATGCGATCAACAAACGATTCCCAACCGCGAACAACCTGAATCTCATCAAAGAAACAATAAACAGTTTCAACGTTCTTCTTGTGGGGAAAGATAGAGTAATATGCCTCCAGAACAAGATCCAGAGTCTCTTCCCTGAGGCGGCAGAGGCGATCATCAAAGAAATTGATGTAAAGAATATTCTCAGAAGAGGTTCCTTCCCTTAGAAGATGCTCGATCAACTGAAGCATATAGGTGGATTTTCCACAGCGACGAACCCCCATGCAGATGGTCGCCTTCCCGGGGATAGTTTCAATACCAAGTTGCCTGGAGACTCCTGTGTCAGCACTGAAATCCTGGGAGTCAAGAATTATTCCCTTTATCTTTTCCAGCATCAATGCACAAACCTTCCTTGTTTCTGCCCACTTCTTGAGCTAACTGGTTGGAATTATGCCCACTTCCCCGAACGATGTCAACAGCAGGCAAATTTGCATTCCATGCAATAGTGAAGCTTTTCCTGCAGGTAGAATGTTCTGCAGGGCTCAGTGATCAGCTCTTCAGGTTATCTGTATTGCCCCCTTTTGTTTGCAGAATATTTCCCGTTTTAGCATAATCAGTTGCTTATTTTCCCCTTCCTTTTACTTGAAAGGCTGGTTTGCATGAGTCGATTGATGTTACTGCTGGTTGCTGTTTGTTTTTCATTTGCATTTGCTGAA
>JAGLQD010000623.1 GCA_023136985.1 Candidatus Sabulitectum sp.
TTTGTTGTCTCCACTACGGATCAGTTCAGTATGGATCCAAAACTCTTATGGTCTATAATGAAGCAGGAGAGTGCATTCCAGCCATCATGCTTTTCAACAGCAGGAGCAAGGGGTCTTATTCAGATGATACCAAGCACTTCAGAGTATGTTGCCCTTGAAAACGGTTGGGAGCATCTCTACAGCCCCGATATTCTCTATGACCCTGCTACTTCAATTCTCTATGGTACTGCCTGTATAAGCAGCTATGGTGAAGATTGCAGCTGGGATATCCCGGGTACCCTGGCAGGCTACAACGGAGGTCCTCACAATGCCCTGAGATGGGGATGGGGGTTTGCCTCGAAAGAGGAGTTCTTCAGCCGTATCACATACAACGAAACAAAGAAATATGTTGAGATAGTCAGCCATAACTATGACATATACAAGGTGATATGGCCTGAGTTCAACTGATCCTTTCATTTAAATGAGTAATTCATCCTCAGCAGGGAAATATTTCTGACTTCGCTTTCCTAACATGTTATTGTGAAAGAGGATATAAGCCTATACGCAAATCTTTGTATTTTCCTTATCAAGAATGTTATAATCGGGCTCATTCTAGGAGCTTGTCCGGGAATAGGCATTGAGCAGTAGCTCCTCACGGACGAGATAGAATGCATGCTGGTTAGAGAAGAATAGCAGCGCTATTTGACGATAATCGGCGTGCATTGTAGCCGTTCGTGTGGTTGCTAATGCCAATGTAGTATTTTCGGTCAGGCTCCTGGTTGCAGGGTTAAATCATCGCTATCCTGGATGTACTTGAAGGGGGATAAAATGTCTCGCAGAATATACAAAGATATTACAGAATTGATTGAAAAGCGGAGAGCTCAGGGCCTGATAAAAGAAGAGAGAATAATCACTTCTCCACAGGGTACTGAGATAGAGGTTGGGTCCCGTAAGAATGTTCTTAACTTCTGTGCTAACAATTACCTGGGTCTTTCGAACCATCCTGATGTGCGTAAGGCGGCAAAAGACACCATTGATTCCAGAGGTTATGGGCTATCAAGTGTCAGATTCATATGCGGTACACAGGATATTCACAAAGAACTGGAAACGAAAGTTTCTGAATTTCTTGGTACAGATGATACTATTCTCTACGCAGCATGCTACGATGCGAATGCAGGAATATTTGAACCCTTTCTGGATTCAGACAGCGCCATTATTGCTGATCAGTTGAATCATGCATCGATCATCTCCGGAGTAAGGCTCTGCAAAGCCGGAAGATACATCTACAGCCACAATCAGGTTGGCACCGGTACCTATAACTTCGATGGCAAAGATCTTCCAGGCCTGGAGGCTGTTCTGGCCAGCGACGAAGTACAGAACTGCAAGTATCGCATGGTTACAACTGACGGGGTATTCAGCATGAATGGTGACATTGCTCCTCTTGACAGAATTGTTGAGCTTTGTGAGAAGTACGATGCTATTCTTATGGTTGATGACAGCCATGCAACCGGGTACATCGGTTCTACGGGAAGAGGTACTCATGAGCATTTCGAGGTGATGGGCAGGGTTGATCTTATTACCACGACTTTCGGAAAAGCACTTGGTGGAGCCAGTGGCGGATGTACATCGGGTCGTCAGGAATTGATTGACTGGCTCCGGCAGATGTCCAGACCATACCTTTTCTCCAACACTGTGGCACCTGTTGTGGTTGGAGCTACTCTCAAGGTTCTTGAAATGCTTACAGATAGCACTTCCCTTAGAGACAGGGTGCATGAGAATGCAGAGTATTTCAGAAGCAGAATTAAAGAAGCAGGTTTTACCACTCTTAACGGCAACACTGCCATAGTGGCAATTATGTTTGGCGATTATGACAACGATGCGGTTCTTGCACAAAAATTCGCCAATGACCTTCTGGAGCATGGAGTTTATGCGGTTGGTTTCTTTTTTCCTGTGGTAGCACTGGGCCAGTCAAGAATAAGGGTACAGCTCAGTGCAGCGCACACCAGGGATCAGCTTGACAGGGCAATAGCGGCATTTATCGCAGTTGGGCGGAAGAACGGAATAATAAGCTGACTACTCTGATGGCGTAGTCTGTAGTTCTGTACTCAGTCCATATGGAACACGACAATCCTGTGCGGCCAGCGGGTCATCACGAAGATTCTCTGGCCATTATCGGATGCTTCGACCTCCCACTGGTTTCCAGGGCATTCCAGAGGCGGCGCAAATACCATATTCTCCGCATTGATTACAGATAGCCAGTTGTGATTGGACCTGCTGGCTGCTACACTCTCAGACCCGGGTACAGGATGGCTGTGGGTATAGAATCTGTTGCATTCCTGCCATCCCCACCATTTATCATCGGTGAGACTGTACCTGTTCACGGCAGGTTTGTAGTTTCCACCTCTGAAGAAAACAAGGTAGTTACCAAGTCCGGAGTACGAGAAGGTCGTTACAGCACTTCCAACATCAAGAGTTTTGATCACAGACATTGTTGCCAGATCTATCAGTGCTGCTTCGTAGGCTGGAACACCAAAGACTGCCAGAGTTTTCTTATCCGGTGAGAGAGAACTGTGTATTGGGGGCCACGGAAGAACACAGGAGCCTTCAAGTTCTCCTGTAAGTGCGTTGAATCGGTCAACCAGGTGTTCGGTGAAATATACTGCCAGAATAGACTCATCGAATTCCGTAAGGTAGAGTTCTGAAATATTATCCTGCCCCTCACAGAGAAGAGTTTCCTGCATGGTTTCAGTATCTCCTAAACCGAGCGATTCCAGTTATTTTCACTCATGGAAGC
>JAGLQD010000624.1 GCA_023136985.1 Candidatus Sabulitectum sp.
AGGCTATATTGTGTTCTTCGTCCCAGGCGGTGTTGGTGTTCGCGAGGCTGCTGCTGCTGCCATAGCAGCGCCAATGTTGATTGCGCCTGCTGCTGTTGTCATTGCCGGACAGAGGCTTTTTATGGCAATGGTGGAAGTTATACTGGCCTTGCTGAACAGTAGAAAAGTAAAATTCGACCCCACGCAGGAGGAATAAATGTTCAAAGGTGAAAAAACCGTTCTGGGAATTGCGCTGACTCTTCTTGCAGTTCTTACATACTGGACCATATTCACATCCGCCCGATTACCAGGCGGTGAGATGAGTGATACAGTCAGCCAGGGTTATCCGTTCTTCTCCTACACAGAGAGTCGCCTCTCCCAGGGTGAACTACCCTTGTGGAACCCGTACATTTTCTGCGGTATTCCTTTTTACGAATCCTTCAGCTCACCTGTCTTTTATCCTCTCCGGGGTCTTCCCATGATGATCTTCGGTTCAGAAGTTGCCATCAGATTCCTCTTCCCGGTGCATCTTCTTCTAGCGGGATTGTTTGCATGGCTCTTTCTGAAATCCACAGGGATCTCACGGTGGGGGTCACTGGTGGGAGCATTCGCCTATGCCTCCGGTGCCTGGGCCAATACCCTTTTCTATGCCGGTCACGGAAGCAAGATTATATGCTGGGCATGGCTTCCTTTGCTTTTGTGGGCTGTGGTGATGTGGTCAAGAAACTCTGATACCAGATACATCGGTTTCGGCGCACTGGCAATTGGTATGCAGGGTCTCTCCAGTCATCCTCAGATGATCCTCTACTCTGCTGGATGTGCTCTTGTGCTTTCTCTATTTCTGATAAAAAAACCCGCTGGAAGATCGATCTCTTCCAGCCTTGCAGGGCTGGCTGGAATCCTTCTTCTTGGCGGAGCTCTTGCTGCTGTTCAGCTTTATCCCGGCTATCTGTTCAGCGCTCATACATCCAGGGGAGAGAATCTTTCTCTTGAAGCTGCCTCCAGCTATTCTCTTGCCCCGGAAGAGACCCTGACCATGTTTCTTCCAGGCATGTTCGGATTGAGACATGGCTTCACAGACAGCATGGTCAACGGCATACCAGTTTACTTCGGCAGACTTGGCCTTAGATTGTCCAGCGAATTCATGGGTGTTGCTTTCTTCGTTCTTGGTCTCATGGGATTGATCTTCGGGAAAAACAGGAAGATCAGGTGGGCTCTTTTAACTCTGACTGTCACAGGAGCCATTGTTTCCTGGGGCGGATACACCCCTGTCTTCTCTCTGCTCTACAAAATTATTCCAATATTCAGAAAGCTCCGGGCTCCTCATATGGCCGCTTTTGTAACCACATCATCTCTTGCGCTGGCTTCAGGAATGGGTTTTGACTCTCTCTTTGCAGGAGGACTGCATACTGCTAAGCTCAAGAAGGTAATGATCACTCTTGCCGGTGCCTCCGGGCTGTTCCTTATACTGATGCTTGCTGCTGACCCTCTTTCAAGGGCTATGCAGGCATCCTGGTGGACAGATAACGGTATTGCAGATACTTCCAGGTTCGGGGCTGTGATAGCAAGAAGAGTTGCA
>JAGLQD010000625.1 GCA_023136985.1 Candidatus Sabulitectum sp.
CAGGCTTCATTGCAACTGGCGGAACTGATAAAGGGTGACGCTTTTAAAGGGTACACCGCAGGAAGCGATGATCACTGTGGAAGGTTCATAGCAAGAACATGGACGGAGGTTGCTTCAGACGGCACTTACAAGGGCTTCCTGGCCAATGTCGCAGCAGGCAGGGGGCAACTGCATGGTGATCACGGAAGTGCGGTAAAATCGGCCTATGCTGTCTATTCCATTGCATATTCATTTTACAGAGATCGTCTGATGTCGAAGAGTGTTCCAACAGCTGCTACAATTGCTGTAGACAACTTTCTCAGCCCGTCTTCACAGGATGAACCTGAGGAACCAACACTGTGGCACAAAGCTGATTTTCTCTTCCACCATCTTCTGAAGAAAGCAAAGGGCAACAGTTCCGATTTCGAGAATTTCCTGGCAGACGAGCTGATAGAGATAGGTAAAGATCTTAATCTTCGTAAGGGCAGCCCCGAGATGGAGAAAGAGGGAATAGAAGAGAGAACATATGAGATCCTGAACAGGCTCACAAACAGTCTTCTCAGGCGTTCTTCAGAACTTCTTGCGGAAAAGCTGAGCAATGGAAAAGTTATTGAAGCTTTCGAATCGTTTACTGCAATGATACCCATTCTTCTTTTAAACATTCCCTTTCCAGTCACATACATGGACAGAAGAAGGGGACGGGATCAGGTAAACAGAATATGCTCTGAACTGGGTGCTGATTCGCCTGCAGCAAGAAGATCCGGCAAAAGAGCCTGGGTCACTGACACGATCACCGATCTCAACGGGGTTTCCAGAACTATTCAGAAATTCGGTACTCTTTCTCTTAAATCAGAGCACGAACTGGCTATCATTGCATGCCAGGAAAAAACTGTTTCATTCCCGGGGTGGGTGGTGAACTTCAAACCGATCAAGGAATTCAGTCTTCCGGACTATCCCACCAAGAAATTCTCTCTGCCTCCTCTTCTTGAAATGCTGAGGTTTTTTGAGGAGAATGATTTTGAGCTGATCTATATCTCAACCCCTGGTCCACTGGGCTTTGCAGCACTGGGCATTGCAAAACTGCTTGGAATCCCCACTGTTTCCATATATCACACAGACTGGCCCAGGCATGCGAATGATATTGTAGAAGACTCCCGGATAGCTGAAATGATAAGTGCCGGAACTGGATGGGTTTATTCCCTTTCGGAGCTGGTCATGGTTCCCAGCAGGTACTACATGGACGATCTTGAAGCTCTTGGAGTACCCAGGTCAAAAATGTCACACTTCCCCAGAGGTACCGATCATGAGGCTTTCTCACCTAAATGGAGAACAGATAATTTCATGTCTCGTTTCGGCGGAAGCAGCAATTCACTGAAACTTCTTTACACAGGGAGAATATCCAGGGAAAAGGACCTTGATGTTCTTGCAGACGCATTCCTGGAGGTACGCAGAGAATTCCCGGGAGTTGAGCTGTTTCTTGCAGGAGATGGACCATACATACGCGAGCTGGGAAAAGCTCTTCTTGGAAAAGGTGGTTACTTCTGCGGAACCCTTGAAGGAGAGGACTTCTCCAGGGTATGCGCATCGTGTGATATTTTCGTATTTCCATCAACTAAAGACACATACGGCAACTCTGTTCTTGAAGCTCAGGCATCAGGCATTCCCTGCATAGTCACTGATAAGGGTGGACCCCAGGAAATTATCATCCCCGGAGAAACTGGAATTGTATGTAGAGGGCTGGATTCTTCAAGCCTGGCTGAAGCAATACTGAAACTTCTCAGAGATGACGAGTTAAGAAAAACAATGGGGG
>JAGLQD010000626.1 GCA_023136985.1 Candidatus Sabulitectum sp.
TAACTGCTACAGATACATCAAGAGCAGAAAATGAATTCAACAGCAATTCAGCGGTGTGAATAGATTCGAAGGAGCATACTGCAGTTACTCCCTTGCTGAACATCTTGGAATCTACCCTTGAGACCGCATCAGCAAGCACTCTGCCCGGCAATGGAAACATCTGTTCGAAGTTCAATACCGGCCACTCTTTTAAAACACCGGTCGATCTGTTTACGCCGGGCACATCTGAATCAATTAACCGAAGCATGGCTGAGTTAACAAGGGCTGTATGGCCGCAGACACGGCGAAGGAACACAGGAACCTCTCCTGTTACATGATCAAGTTGAGAAATAGACGGCAGATCGCTGTCAAACCAGTCACTTTCGTCGAAGGATTCACCCCGGACAATTCCTCCTTCTTTACAAAGAACTTTTGATCGCAGAACCGAAAGAAGCTCGTCTGCTGAACTGATATCAGAAAGATCCACCGATGCTTCCTTGACCACCATCCATGAGTAGTGTACATGAGCATCCACAAACGAAGGCATTCCAAAATGGAAATCAAAAGCAGCAGGCGGGGTTGAACTTTCCTCTATGCTCAAGATCATTCCATCATCATCGATATTGACAGAAACATTTGACAGACACTGGCCTCTGCCTGTCCACAAGGAACCACAGCTAACCGTTTGCATTGCGTGTATCCTGAATGTACTTGAACATAAGATCGATTATGTAGCTTTTAACCTCAAATCTGAAATAGGTATGATTTCCCCTGCGCTCAATTGCGCTTACTCGACCTCTGATCTCAGCTTCAACCAGACCAAAGGGAGGTACAGGACCTTCAGCGAATTCGCTGCTGTCCGTGTTAGGGTCCTTTATTTCTCTTGCTTCAATATCGGTAGGGTCACTTCGACTGAACCATTTCTTCAAGAGTATGTAGTTACCGCCGGTAATTGCAGTTCTGGATGGAAAGTGTACATCAATAACTGTTGTTGTAACTACCCTCTCTCTGTCGCTTCTAAACAGTATAGCCTGATTCCTGCCGTTGGATTTCGCGTTGTACAAAGCCCTGTCAGAGGATACAAGAAGAGCTGAACCGGCAACTGTATCAGTTGACGCAACCCCAAGGGATATCCGCACAGAGAGGGGTTGTTCAGCACCATCGACCTCAGTCATGATCTCTGAGTTCCCTACAATTGAGCAGATCCGCTCCGCTGTTGCAAGCCCCTCTGCTCCAGTGGTGTTAAGCATCAATACGGTAATTTCTTCTCCGCCGTACCTGTACGCCTCACCGCGAAATCTTACGGCTTTTCTAATCAGCGATGATACATGCCGCAGGACCAGGTCACCAATATCGTGTCCGTAATCATCGTTAAATTTCTTGAAGTGATCTATGTCGATCATAATTGAACACATTGGAAGCCCTGATACACCCATGGACCGAAGCAGCACAGGCAGATCATGGTCCAGCATCTTCCTTGGAGGAAGACCGGTAACAGTATCAAGCTCAACTATTCTTGGAAAAGAAACTGACTCCATACACCCCCCCCCCCTGCA
>JAGLQD010000627.1 GCA_023136985.1 Candidatus Sabulitectum sp.
TCTTCTTTACTACAGACTGCCCAGCAATGTAGAACTTCTCTCAGCTGTTGATCTTGAGTATGCAGAGAACGAAGAGGGAGATAAAGAATTCGATTACTCATCAATCTCCTTCGGGGTTAACTGCCCGGTAACAGAATCAATCGAGCTGATCTCACAGTTCGATTTGATCAGGGTTGGCGATGGCGAAACTATTACAGGAGTATCTTTCGGTTTTGTTGCCGGTATATAGGAAAGCACAAACAAGGAGGCAGTAATGTCTAAGAGAACAGTGATGCTTGTATCAATGCTATTCGCTCTCAGTCTGGTCTTCGCATCCTGCGGTGCAGACGAGGTCGACATAAATACAGAGGAACCGATTGTTGAAGCACAACAGGAAACCACCGGGGATCTTGTATTTGCAGCAAACGGAGAAGACTTTGTACGCGCGGGTTTCGTTTCAAGTGATGGATGGCACATAACATTCAGACATGTCTATGTAACCATCACTGATGTTGCAGCTTATCAGACCAACCCTCCTTACGATCCCCATACAGGTGATGAAATAATCGGAGATGTTCAGGTTGAGCTTGCAGGTGTCTTTACAATTGATCTGGCTGAAGGCGACGAAAATGCAGACCCAGTTCTGGTAGGTATTCTCGAAGAAGTTCCAGCGGGTCACTACAATGCTCTTTCATGGAGCATGGTTCCGGCAGAGGAAGGGTCTTCTCAGGGCTACAGCATATTTATTGATGCCCAGGCTGAAAAGGGAGATGATTCTTACAATGTGTTCCTTGGATTTGAGAACGGTTACAGATATGCTGCCGGCGAATTTGTAGGTGACGCGAGAAAAGGCTTCGTAACACCTGACGCTGCTGGAGATCTGGAAATGACCTTTCACTTCGATCATATTTTCGGGGACTTCGAGCAACCTGCAGATTGCGATCTGAATATGATGGCTATCGGATTTGAGCCCTTTGCCGAACTAATGCAGGAAGGTACAGTATCTGAAGACCTTGCATCTCTTTCTGAGAACCTTCCAGAAGAGACATACACAAAACTTCTTGAAGCTCTTCCAACACTTGGGCACACAGGAGAGGGACATTGTCACTGCACAGTGATCCAGTAAAGGGCCTTCTGCTCTTTGCAGCACTCTTACTTACCGCATTACCCGTGTTCGCACACGGAGCACGGGTGATCTGGGAAGTTCAGGGAGACTCCGTTCATATTTCAGCTGCGTTTGATGATGGTACACCCATGAACGAAGCCCAGGTTACTGTGTTTTCAGGAGCAGAACCATCGGTACCGTACACCAGCGGATTGACTGATGAGAACGGGGAATTCACATTCCTGCCGGATGTAGAGCAGTCTCTCGCATGGGATGTGCAGGTCAGGAAAGCGGGACACGGAGACATAGTTCATTTCTCTCTGGATGGATCTACAGACACTCTGTCTGACCAGGGCGCTTTTACAACTTTGCAAATCATACTGATGTCGGCCTGCGTTGTCTGGGGCTTTATTGGCACCGCTCTGTTCTTCGCCTCAAAGAGAAAAGGTCAGAATGCACATTCCTGACGGAATGCTGCCTGCAGAGGTGTGCATTGCAGGGTATGCGGGAACGGCTTTTCTTACATGGCTCTCTGTG
>JAGLQD010000628.1 GCA_023136985.1 Candidatus Sabulitectum sp.
TCGCTCCACAGATCGTTTTCCTTGTCTTCAAGGATAAAACTCTCAAATTCCTCGTCTTCTTCCAGAATCCACTGGTATCGGTCTGTTTCATCCACCTCGAGAAGGAAAGTGTCTTCATCCCCTGCAATGTCAAAAACAATAACTCTTGCTCCCTCTGGAACTGTCTCCATTGAGATAAAGGCATCAAGTTCCTCATCCCAGTCATCACCCACTGCAAGAACACTACCCTCGGCATCAACTACAACCATGACAGGATCAATGCGATCAGCCTCTACGAACAGTGATATTCCATCCCCTGCTTTAAGTGAAAACTCCAATGCAAGCCAGTCATCTTCAACTGCAATACCATAAAGAAGAAGGGTCTCTTCCGGATGGTCCAGAAGCTCTTCTATTTCCACACCTTCGTCAAGATCTCCCTCTGCAGTATCCCCTGCAGCAAGGCCTCCGCCAAGCAGAGAACAACCTGCAACAGCCATAAACAGCGCTGTAAACACAAGACCAGTCTTTCTGAACATATCAACTCCCTTTCAATTTGAATCGGTAACAGAGCAGGCGGTTTACAGTGTTTATACCACCCTGCAAGTTATTTATTCCAGATCAGCCAATGTTGTACTTCCTATTATAAGAAACAGCCGCCTGAAAAAGATGTGAACCACTACAGTATACTTTCAACAAAAAATCAGAAGCGTATTCATTCGATACAGCTCTTTAGCTAAACACTGTACTGAACAGCAATTTCCTTCATGTAAGCCTATATTCCGGTTCTAGAATTTAAATACCAGATTGGTATGTTTTTCTATATCAGTAGTATTCCATTAGTTACATTTTTCACAAATGACCCGCTTGACGATGATGTTCCTCTAGGGCAGGATATACTCGAGGGGAGAAAGAAGATTTATCACAGCTTCGCAACCTGTGTATTTGTGTTCTGAAAATCGTTATTTCTCTGAAAGGGAGGATACCAGAATGGCTCCGGAAAAGATAGATAGACTGGGAACAAATGCTTTGCTCTACGCTTTTACAAAGGCTCTCCATAGGGCAGTGGGAGGCAGTGCCGCAGCTGTAATGAGACAGGCTGGACCTGACATGCTGAATGAGCTTGGTGCTCTTGGGATCAATGGGCTTGACTCTCCGGATCTCCATGTTCTTGAAGAAAGACTGGGCAAGCTCACAAAAGAACTGGGCTTCTGCGATGATATTTCTTTTGAAGAAGAAGGCGACAATCTGAAGCTCCATGTTAAGGGATGCTCTTTCTGGGAACTTACCCAGGGGCTGAAAGAAGAAGGTATTCCGCCATTTGCTTGTCCATTCGCCGGTATTGCAATTGCCCTGGTCGAGAAAAACCTTGGTGTAAGGGCAAGAATTAAAGAAATCTCTCCAGAAGGCGAAAGAGCTTCTCTTATTCACCTCGAACTGGTAAAGAAACAGGGGTGAAACAATGGCAAGTACTAAGGATATCCTCACAGCACTCA
>JAGLQD010000629.1 GCA_023136985.1 Candidatus Sabulitectum sp.
AGCTTCTTGATGAAGACGGTTCTCTGACTGTGCCTTATTACACCACCAGTTCCGCCGGAGGCGGCCTTCAGATTCTTGTTATCGCCCTTGCATCATCAGACTCCGGCAGCATGGCAAAGGCTGTGGCATTCAGTGCCGGCGGCGTTGTTCTTGCATCTTTCGCAATTGATGATGAGATGCCCAGGGTGGAAAAGATCCGCAAGATGAAACATCTTTCTCCTGATCTGGTTGTTATGGCTGGCGGTTATGATGGAGGAGCAATTGCCGGCGTTATAAACATGGCACAACTGGTTGCCTTTTCCCACCCTAAGCCGAAATTCGGAGGCGGTAAACTCCCACTGGTTTTCTGCGGTAATCCTCAGGTAATACCATACATCAAGGGGATGCTGGGAGACCTTTTCTCTCTTTCTTTTGCAGAAAACATCCGGCCTGATGGTTTGAACTTCAACCTGAAACCTGCGATTTCTGAGGTTCACAGAATATTCATGGATCATGTTATGCAGATGGCACCGGGATACTCAAAGTTGTCTGAAATGACAGCTTTGCCCATCATTCCCACACCTGCCGGAGTAGATAGGATTCTAGAGAGCTATTCTGCAGAAATAGAGGGAAATGTGGTGCTGGCAGACATGGGAGGGGCAACAACAGATATCTTCAGCAACATTCGCGGGGGGTTTCAGAGGACCGTTGCAGCCAACACAGGCATGAGCTACAGCCTTTCCAACATCGTTCGAGAGGCAGGGGCCGAGAGGGTCTTTGCTCACATCCCAACGGTGGACCAGGGGATTGCCAGAAACTGGATACTCAGCAAAACTCTTTTCCCTACAATTGTTCCTGCTGATGAAACATCTGAAGCAGTTGAATGCGCTGCGGCTGCTGAAGGGATGCGACTTGCATGGAAGCATCACCTTGCAATAAGCTACTTCAGAAGCCGGGTGGGATTTACGGTCAGAATGAGACGGCTGGGTAAATGCAAGTTTGATGAAGCTTTTAAAACTATTAAGGGGGACTCATTCAGAATCTCTGATGTTTCTGTAATTATAGGCGCAGGTGGCGTTATGGCACATGCTTCTCCAAGAAGGGCAGCATGGATACTTGCCTCCGGGTTCCGCCCGAAGGGTTTGACAACTCTCATGGTTGACAGACATTTCCAGAGCCCTCACATGGGAGTACTGGCAGAGAAATATCCTGATGAGGCTATCAAGTACTACAAAGAACAGTGTCTTTACACTGTGTGCAGAATTTACTCTCCACTGACCAAAGTGAAAAGTCTGAAAATCAGGACTTCTGATTCCGTTGTGAAAGTCGATTCAGGAAAATGCTTCTACTTAGGAACCAAACTTATATAACATTAC
>JAGLQD010000063.1 GCA_023136985.1 Candidatus Sabulitectum sp.
CGCATTGGATTCCATGGCATGTCATAATTGATTAGTACGCCACAGGTTTGAAGATTCAATCCCTCAGATGCAGATTCAGTGCAAAGGAGAATCTTTAACTCATCTCCTGCCCTGAAGTCACCTTTTATCTCTTCTTTGGGAACAAGCAACCATTGAGAACCGGTCCACCGCTCTCCACCTCTTCCGGAGTAGCAGGCAACTTTCTTCCCATACACATGTTTCAGGTTTTCTCTCAGGTAATCCATTGTGTCTGTGTACTGAGTGAAAATAATTATTGTGTCTCGCAGACGGAAGAAATAATCAATGTCATCCACCAGTTGATTGTATTTTGAATCACCAGAGAGATTCTTTAGCCCTCTAAGAAATTCCTCAACATAAAATATTTCAGTTGAAAGATCTTCTTCTGCTTGAATGTCAACTTCCTCGTCTTCAAAGAACGAACCTTCCTCAAAGTCCTCATCGGATAAAAGGTCATCACCGTCAAGTGTGTTGTTGAGGTAAGCAAGTCTTCTTTCCATGCTCTTCTCAAGTGCATAGAACGAGCTAGTAAGCCGTTTTCTGTACACAGTCATCACAAAGCCAAGACCTTTTCTCTTCTCCTCATATTTCTTGTAAAAGTCACTGATGTACTCTTCAATTTTGCAATAGAGAGCCCACTCTGAATCTTCTCCCGAGTCTTCAAGATCAATCCATTGGTTCCGGGGCTCTCGGACCGGTACAATCGCATCAAGAAGACCTTTCCTCTTGTACTCTCTCAGCAAGTTCCTGGTATTTCTCCACATCATTCCGCGAATAGGAGTAGTAGTTTTTATCACATGATCAAGTACAGCAAGAGAGTTCTCTGACAAATTATGATGTGAGAATGTTGAGGAGTTTCCAGAAGTTAAATTAACCAATCGCTGCCACTCAACATATCCAAGCCTGTTCTCTGCCATAGTAACAACCGCTGGATCAATTGGAATACCCCCATCGATACAGTCTTTTGTCATTGCAAGCAGGAATTGCCAGTTTCTTTCCTCAAAGGGCAATCTGACTTCTTCAAAGAACCGAAGGAAGTTCTCTTTTCTTGCTCCCCATCGCCCTCCCATGCCCAGAACTTTCAGTAAATCCCAAACCTCAACAGGATTCACCTGCATAGGTGTTGCAGTCAACAGGTAAATGCACTTTGTATTCTGAACAAGACCAACACTGCCATCATTCCCTGTAAGCAGAGTCAACAAGCTGTTAGGACGATATATCTCTGTATTTAGAAAATCCTTGCGTCTTGCATGATGAGCTTCATCTACAATAACAAGATCCCATTTGTCTGCTTCAAGTAACTCGGGTCGTCTCTCTGACCGCTTGGCAAGGTGACTGGTTGCAATGAGCATATCGAATGAATTCCAAGCTCCTTTGGAGGAATTAAAAGACAACTTCTCTCCAAACACATCTTTCACTATTCCTCCTGCATACAAAGGAATATTCAATGAGAATTTCTCCCACATTTCTTCCTGCCACTGCTTTTGAACCGCTCTGGGCACAAGCAGCAAACACCTCTTGATTCGCTTGGAAATGATCAGTTGACGCAGAACCAGTCCTGCTTCAATTGTTTTCCCTAATCCAACTTCATCACAGAACAGGTAGTTGTTGGGAAATGATGCAACAACACCTGAGTAAATCTTTCTTTGATGAGGCCATGGAGATACTGTTGACGATGCCGCCCCCAACCATGATGCCCATGGCATTCGGGGTGCATCTCTCAAGAATGCTGCTTTTATCTGGTTAATCGAATATTTCGGCTCAACCTTACCAACTCCCAGTTCCAGAGGATCAAGTACTGGCGGCTTTGAAGTAGGGCAATACTTCAACAGTTTCTGCTTTGCAGCTTCCGGAATTGGCATAACATGCCATCCAGGGGCATCATTATTCCTGAGGATACCGAATTCTCTCTTTGTACGATTGATAAATGCTTTGCTTGATGGAACATCTTCCCTTTCCCATGAGCAAGTAACCTGAAAGTTTTCATAGTTCTTTGTCCAACCAGCCTCCGTCTCATTAACGCTTCCGAACATGCTCATACTGTTACCGGACGAATCAAGAAAGAGACCCATTTTGGGATGAAAGTACTCCTGCGCTTTTGAAGCTGGTACAGGATTCCCATTACCATCAACAGAAAGAACAACATGAATATCAAGTCTGCCTTCAGCAATCATCCAGGCAAGCACAGATAGTCTTGCTGTTCGGAATTCATCCACTACCGGAACAGAAAGAGAATCCGCAAGACTCCGTCCAACAGCATTCTCCAAAGACTCACCCTTTGAAATAGCTTCAACATCGTTAGGAGAAAGCTGCGCCCCGCAGAAAATCTCCATTCTGCCACCATTATGAACAAGCCTGGAAACACCAGCGGCTGCTACTGCAAGTGAAGTACTGGTGTAATAACCGGTACCCCTGACAACCAACACGCTTCTTTCAAGAGCAGGAATGTAGAAGCTGTTCAGCGGATCATCTGCCGTATTGTAGAGAATACCAAAGGGGTAGGTGGAAAGATCAATTTTCATAGCTTACAGCCCGAGACTTAACTGGTTATCCACTGGTGGGTAAAAAAGACCGATAATGATGTAAGGATTTGGGGCAATACTGTGCCATGCTTTTGTTGTTCCAAGTACAAGATAGAGATCCCTTTCGAACATGAGAGATTCGCATTTCTTGCGAACTTTATCAACAGCTTCCTCTTCCGAGTCTGAACTGCGAATACATTTCCGATACAACTCGCAAATCTCCCAGTCCTCAACCATCATGGTTGATTCCTTCCCGTCTTCATCGGAAAATGTAATTTTGAATTTGTATGGGATTTTCTGCGCAGGCTCAATTTCATGCATATGATCGTCAAAAAGACTCTGTTGCATCAGCAAAGCCCTGCATAACTCCAGCTTCTTTTTATCCCAGTCTCGGTCTACATGTTCTACAGAAAATCGAATGAACTTTGAAGGCTTAAAGACTGCTATCGAACGATTTGTACTCTTTGTATTCATAATAAGCTGGTTGAGAGAAGAATACATGTTTTCCGGAATTAGAACAAATTTTTTACGAGCTCTCCAACCAGAGTTTCCAGCTGGTATTTTTTCCATCAGTTCTATCTCGTGTAAATTAACAGGCCTGTAACTTTCGCTTCGAGTGTCTTTCGTA
>JAGLQD010000630.1 GCA_023136985.1 Candidatus Sabulitectum sp.
TCGCAATGGCAGATCAGGCTCTGTATCACGCTAAAGAGACCGGAAGAGGGCGGTTTGTTCTGGCAGAAGATTTGAATTTTCTTAAAGATGTCGAGCCTGACTTTTCCCATATGGTTGGAAGAAGAGACGAACTCCATCAGCTTAGAGAACTGGTTGACAGTGCTTCTGCGGATGCCGCAAGATTCTGTCTGTTAACAGGTTTTCAGGGAGCGGGAAAGACAAAACTGGTAGAGGAATTGCTTAACTACTGTCAATTTAAACAGCTCCCTGTGTTTACCACAGAAGCTCATCCTGTTTTTCAGGAAGTAAATTTCCTTATTCTCTGCATAATTAGAAAAGCGCTTAACCAGCTCTCGGAAAGTCAGATATCTTCGCTTACAACCGCCGTAGGTCCAATAGAACCATCGACAGCAGAACAGCTTGCAGAATTCACCTTCAAAGAGCGATCCAGATCCATTTCTGCTTCTTCTAACGCAGACAGCTCCAGAAACAGAAAAGATCTCGGTGTGATTCTGAAAGAAATTTCCAGAATCATTCCCTTTGTAATGATTATGGATAGTCTGCATTGGGCTTCAGGAAAATGCATTCAATTTGCATCTGAAGTAATTGCGTCTATACCTGAAGCCAATATCCTGTACATAGGCATGACTCGAACCAGTGAAACCATTAAGCTGCTTACATCCGTGTGGGTCACTATTCCTTCAAAAAGAATTCATCTGACACCTCTGGGGCAGGCCGATGTAAGAACCATGGTTTTCTTTGCCATGAAAACTCCGGGAATTCCTGACCAGGTGCAAAACTATCTGATGCGTCAGAGCGGTGGCAATGCTCTGTTTCTTCGCAAGCTTATAAGCTGGGCTCTAGAGATGGGTTACTTAAGTATAGGCAAAGGTGATATATGCATCTGGCAGGAGCCGGACGAAGAGGAATTCCCAGGTCAGATTTCTTCAATTATTGAAGTAATGCTGGGTAAATGCACAGTAGCAGAGAAAACTGTTCTTAAACGGGCTGCTCTTGCAGGAGATATTTTCGATCTTGAACTGCTCAGCGAGCTTACATCCATGGATGAATACAGTGTTGCGGATAAACTTGATCGCTTTGTGGGTATGGGGCTTATTGAAGACAATGGAAGCTTTTACACTTTCTCATACGGCGTAATGAAAAGCCATCTGATCTCCAGGATATCTCCTTCACTTAGACATATCCTCCACGAAAAGACGGCATCATTCCTGGAGACCAGAAACAAAAACTCAAAAGACGAGTTAACCACACAGATCGCATACCATTTCTGTAAGAGCAGAAACAACAACAAAGCTACGGAATACTCCAGAAATGCAGCAAATATGACTTTTGCCCTTGGGCTTCACTCTCAATCCATATACTGGTATAAGAAGTACCTGAAACTTGTTTCGACCAGCCCCGGCAAAACAGGTTTTCTAAGCGCCCATATCAACATTGGAATTCTTTTTTCAATAACAGGCCAGGCTGAATTGGCAGAAAAACATTTGCTGAAGGCTCTGACCCTCACCGATGATCCTGTGGATCTTTGCGCAATATACCACCGTCTGGGCAGGAATTATCATCGCAGAAGCATGTATCCCACTGCAATCGACTATTTCAAGAAGGCAATTACCACAGGTAATTCAATTGAGTCCCCCACTGGAGTTCTGGTGAGCAATATGGTGGGTGCACATCTGGAAGCATCATTCATATACCGATTGCAGAACAAACTGATAGAGGCAACGGAGCAGCTGAAGCTGGCAGAGAACCTGCTGCGAGGTAAAACTCCTGAAATAGACAAAGCGCTTGAGGGTATGTACTTCGCCCGAATGGCAGATCTTGAGAACGAGACAGGATCACCGGTAAAAGCTCTTGAGCAATACAGGAAGGGGCTGGATATCTGTGTTAGAGAGAAAGACCCCACAGGAGAAGCTCTGATCCTGAATAACATGCATGATCTATATGCGTACAGCGGTGATTACAATTCATCTCTGGACAGCCTCAAGCAGGTGATCAAACTGAATAACAAGCTCGGCGACAGACTGGGGCTTACTATCGGATACTACAATATCGCAGAGACATACACGCAACTTAACATGCTTGATCTTGCCCAAAGGTACTTTCAGATGTACATAGAGCTGAACAGTAAGATAGAGAACCGTCTCGGAATGGCCTATGGACAGCTCGGGCTGGGAAAACTTGCCATGGTTACGGGCAAAAACAGCAAGGCTTCTGAATACTTCTTTAACGCCTCAAAAATATTCGGAGAACTGAATTGCCTGGAAATGAAAAGCGACACCGAGTTAAGCCGGATAAAAGCCCTTCTTTCCCTTGGTGAATACAAGGTCTGCCAGGAGATTCTTCAG
>JAGLQD010000631.1 GCA_023136985.1 Candidatus Sabulitectum sp.
ATAAAATCGTTCAGTGCCTGGAAAGAATCTTTCATTGGAGGCGAGCTTGCTCCATTATCCAAGTAAACATAGGTAACCGTAGATCCATCAAGAAGAGGAGTCTTCCTGTCAAGACCAAGAATATTGTCTCTCATGTCACACCCTTATTTTTATAATCAAGTACAGAATTAAGCAAATTAAGCATTTGGCTGGAATATACACTCTAATTTCATGAAACTCAATACCACCTGAGATAGAGAGGGTACCGCAGGCAAGAATCGTTGTTGAAGAAATGAATTTGCACGGAAAATCCCGCATGGGTTTCTATTTCATGAAACCTTGATTATCTTACCTGCGTCTTCTGAAAAATGGAAAAACTCAAGAAAGGATTCAGGATGAGAAAAACCCTTGTTTTAATTGCCATGCTGACAGCAGCTCTTATGGCATCGGAGATTGAGCTCGGTACTGCAGGTGCTCCCCGCGGCTATCCGTTTGGTTGTTGAAGCCAGATCGATTTACACCACCAGGTGGTGGTACTGTCAAGTGAGATCGGTACAGCAATGGAAATCAGTTCTATAAAATGGCATAAACATCCTTCAACCAGTACAAATGCAGAGAATGAGAATTTCAAACTATATCTCGGGCTTTGCGGGTCAGATCAGTTGAATAATGGTTCATTTGATGGAAATTACATCAGTGGAACAAAGACCCTTGTGTACAGCTCGGATCTTCTCATAGTGGACATGAATGATGAATGGGCTGAGATTATTCTTGATGCTCCCTACTGGTACGATGGTACCGGGAATCTTATCATAGAGATCGAGTGGGCTAACGAGACTCATGACAATTCGTACTATAACCATGAATGGTATGCCGGTGACAACCGCTGTGTCTATTCACAGGGTTCCCCAGACATTGTTTCATACGCTCTCCTGCCTCATATGATTCTTGCGGGTACTCTTGCACTTGAAAACTCTACTTTTGCAAGTATCAAAGTAGAGCTAGGTCAGTAAAAATTTAAGTGATGCAGGATCGGTTTTGAACCGATCCTGCTGTTTCATCCAGGAACTATCCTCTTCATTACAGATAGAGATTAAAAAAAGGAGGATACCTATGATCTTTGTACTTTGCTTTTCAATTCTTTCA
>JAGLQD010000632.1 GCA_023136985.1 Candidatus Sabulitectum sp.
CTGACGCAGGTACAATGCGTATCGGCGTGTGGGGTGGCGAACCTCTTGCAAGAGCTGATATTGTTGAACTTTGCGCATATGCAAGAGAACTTGGAATGTATGTTAGCCTTGATTCCAACGGCTACCTGATACCATCAAGACCGGAAATACTTAACAATATTGATCATCTGGTTCTTTCCTATGACGGCCCGGAAGAAGCCCATGACAAGAACCGTGAAGAGGGAAGCTGGAAAAAAGTAATGGCAGCCTTTGAAGCTGCTTCCGGTAAAGTAAGGCTCTGGTCCATAAGCGTTCTGACGAAAAACAACATTCACCATCTGGATCACATAATGGCCACCGCTGCGAAATACGGCTTCATGACCACATTCCAGACCCTTCATCACAACGATACTCTCGGTGGAAATACATCTGACATGATGCCCACTGCGGAAGAATACTCAAAAGCATTCAAGAAACTTATCGAGATGAAAAAGGCAGGTGCGCCTATTCTTCTAAGCAACAGTTATCTCAATGCAGCTTCCAGATGGAAGGACTATTCACAGACAAGAATTGCTGAACGATTTTATGGTCCATCATGCAAGGCTGGCAGAGCATACTGCAACATAGATGTTGATGGAACCGTTTACCCCTGCTCTCTTCTGATCGGTGAGTACGAAGGGGCAATGAACGCCCTTGAAGATGGCTTTCAAAAGGCATTTCTTAATCTCAGCAAAAGGGATCTCCCCTGTAATGCCTGCACTGCTTCCTGCTATCCGGAGTACAATTATCTTTATTCGTTAAACGTTCCCGTAGCTCTCGAATGGGCTAAAGGAGTAAAAAGAACCGACAAACTTCTTCTCAAAATGAAGAGAACTGGAGACTAACATGCCGGCTCTGCCCGAGTACAAAACAAGAGTTCTACTGGAAAACCACGGTGTACCGCTGGTTCCTGCTGTTTTCCATGATGCAATGCCTGCGATCCTTCCTGAACCTGTGGTTTTCCTTAAAGCCCAGATACCAGGCGCTACCAGCCGTGCTGGAAGAGGCCTTGTAAGACGGGCCTCAACCGCTGAGGAAATATCAAAGGGTCTAACAGAGCTGCTTGCAGAGGAAAACTGTCAGGGTGTTCTTGCTGCTCAGGCTGTAGATATCAAAAAAGAGTACTATCCTGCATGCCTTCTTGATTTCGGTGATGGGGAAAACCTGCCTGGTGGAGTA
>JAGLQD010000633.1 GCA_023136985.1 Candidatus Sabulitectum sp.
AACATGAGCCCGCAGGTACTGTCCGCAATTGCTTCCAATGCGGTTCTCCTCCTGTTCCCCTATGCTGAGAATCACATCGTAGCCTGCACTCTTTATTTCTTCAACCAGATCATTTCGTACATCAGTTGAAGCAGGGTCGATGTGTGAAGTCAAGTTGTTCTCCTGTGCTCTGTAGGTTGGGTTGAGCGGTGTGATCTTTATAAGGAAAAAATCCGGATTGAAATGCTTAAGAAGCACCTGAGGCTTAAGGGGGGAACCTTTAGCCAGGGCAAAGTTAAGAGTTACTTTCCTGTCTCCTGATGAGTAGAATTTCTCACCGTATTCAGCAATTTGAGCCATGCTCCAGGTTTTTGCAGGAATGATCTGTCTTCGTAGAACAGGGTCAGTTGTGTGCAGAGAGAATTGAAGTTGGAAATTACCACCGGAGTAAAGATCGTTCTTAACTTCCAGCATATCATTGAAAAATTTATCAGTTCCATTTGGAGCCACAGTGGAAATAGATGGCATGAATCCCGGGGCATCAATTCTGTCAGGAAGATCTCTCAGCACATCTATAACCGACGGATTAAGAGCAGGTTCACCCATTCTTGCGAATTGAACTTTAAACTGGGCGGAGGGAACTTTCATGGACGGGAAACGCCTTCGTATCATCATCTCTATCTGATCAGCTATCTGTCCGGCTGAAAGCTTACCGTGGTATTCCGCTCCGGCATCACACATAGAGCAGCCCACCGGACAGCCGAACAGGGTTGAAACCAGCATGACCCACTTTTTTTCCAGAGGCAGTGGCGGCTGCAGTGATTCAGCGCATTCAACCTGAAGTCCGTTCTCGAATTCAACTATGTAAACCCTGGCAAGATCATCTCTGCCGCTGGAAGCAATAACCTTCATTTAACAATCTCCACATTTTTCAGATACCCGGCAACTTTCATGGCAGCCTCAACACCGTTTCCAACAGCAATTGCCGTCTGACGGTAAATGCCGTTGCTGCAGTCTCCACACATATGAAATGAACCGTCCGCAGGTGGCGAAGATAACAGATTAGTTGAAATGAAATCCACTCTGGGTGATCTTCCTGCTGCAACAACGATAATTTCTTCTGAAAAAGAATTTTTCGGGAGACTTGCAGGAAAGAGTGTTATGCCGGGAATCAACAGAACTTTC
>JAGLQD010000634.1 GCA_023136985.1 Candidatus Sabulitectum sp.
TGGAGATCCCCGATGGAGGCTATCAGGGCGAGTACATAAAGTCATGGGCAGAGGATCTGCGTCAGGACAAGGGAGATTCACTTGAGTGGCCGGAACACAAGGATCTGTTTCGGGATTATGCCGGCAACAGAGCTTTTGTTCTTATCAGCGATGATCTGAAGCTGCTGGGAATCACTTTCGACAGATATTTTGCTGAAAGTGAGTTGATCCCAAGCGCAGTTGAGGCTGCAATTGGCCTGCTTGAGGAAAAGGGACTGATTTACAAAGATAGTGATGACAATAGGAAGCTATGGTTGAAACTGTCGGAAATGGGCCGTCCAGACGATCGCGTGATCAAGCGGGAGGATGGCACATACACATATAGAATGCCTGACATAGCATATCATCTTGATAAATTCAAGAGGAGTTACGATCTGGTGGTTGATATCTTCGGCTCTGACCACATAGACACCTGCAAAGATGTTGAAACAGTTCTTGGTGTGCTTTTAGGAAAGGAAAGGGTCTCCAGCAGCCTTCGAATAATTCTTCATCAGTTCGTTACACTTGTCAGAGGTGGAGAAAAAGTCAAAATGTCCACGAGGGCAGGCAACTTTGTAACCCTTCGTGATCTTGTGAACGAAGTTGGATCTGCTGATGTTGTGCGGTACCTGTTTCTTACCAGAAGAGCTGAAGCACACATGGATTTTGACCTGGAAGTCGCAGGGGCGGAAAATGATGAGAATCCTGTGTTTTACGTTCAATATGCTTTTGCCAGGATTGCTGGAATACTTCGAAAGACAACCGATATGAACACTCCGCTGGTGAGTGATCCAGCTACTTTGCTCTCTTTACTCACTGGTGAAAGGGAGAGGGATCTAATGAGGCTTCTGGAAACAATGCCTTTGCGGATATCTGCAGCTGCCACTGCTCTGGAACCTCACAGAATACCTGATCTTCTTGCTGAAGTTGCAAGGGCTTTTCATGGTTTCTATCAGCACCACAGGGTTGTTGACCCGGAGAATGACCAGTTAACTGCAGCCAGGCTTACACTGTGTATGGCTGTTCGCAGCACACTGAATGATATGTTAACAATTCTCGGAGTTCGCGCTCCGGAAAAAATGTAGAGAGGAACAGTTATGTCTGTTCTTGTAGTTGGTTCCATAGCTCTTGATACTCTTACTACCCCTGCGGGAAAAGTGGAGGATACGCTGGGCGGTTCCGCTGTCTACTTCGGCCTTGGAGCAGGACAGCTTTCCAGAGTTCGTATTGTTGGTGTTGTAGGCCCGGATTTTCCCAGT
>JAGLQD010000635.1 GCA_023136985.1 Candidatus Sabulitectum sp.
TATGATACACCAGGCTTTGATTCAGATGATAGAAGATCTATCGCATCCAGATGGGAACCGGATCCATATCGGTTGGCAATTGAAAGCATCAGCACAGATCACGCCGATAGAATCTGGGTTCAGACAGGGCGTAGTGAAAGTAATTCTCCTAATTTCAGAGTGTACGATTCTAATGGGAACAGGTTGGCATCTGTTGAGACTGATCTTCCAATAGAATCTCTAAACTGGGATTTTGTATTCGGTCCAGATAGAGTTCTTGCATTTGATACAAACCCCAGTGACTATTCGAAGGTATACATATTGGAAGTAACAGATTAAGAGAGCAGCCTGATCTCCTTACTGATTTACTTTAAAGAATCTCTTAAGCAGTCACTGAAAATACTCAGCATCTGTTCCATATCCGACTTACCTGTTACAAGTGGTGGCCACAGGTATATCACCGGCCCAAGTGGCCTGATGATAAGCCCCATTTCAAGAGCCATCACTGCCATTTCAGCAGCAGTGCTGCTTCCTCCGGCATCTTCCAAAATCTCAAGAGAACTCATGCAGCCCAGAGTTGCTGTTCTGTGAACTCCGGGGTTTTCATCGAATTTACGGAAGGATGTCTCAAGCAGAGAAGCAGGTAACCTGCTCTGATTAACCACATTCTCATTTTCAAACACTTCGAGTGCAGCAATGGCTGCAGCAGCAGCCATAGGGTTGCCGGAGAATGTGTGACCGTGGTAGAAGGTTCTGTCTTTGTCAGCAGTGGATCGGAATGAATCAAATATTTCAGAGGTGGTGATCACTGCACTCATTGGCAGGTAACCTCCTGTAAGAGATTTGCCAACTACCATAAGGTCTGGTTGTATTCCAGCAAGATCAGACGCAAACATTTCACCGGTTCGGCCAAACCCCACGGCAATCTCGTCCAGTATCAGCAGCACACCCAGTTCAGTGCAGAGCTTCCGGAGCCTGGTGACATATTCCGGAGGGTAAATGCGAATACCGGCAGCACCCTGACAGACAGGTTCTATTATTACCGCAGCGGTTGTTCCGGCTTTTACCCTAAGAAGGTCTTCCATTCCACTGAAACACTGAAGTGAACAGTTATCCGAAAAGGAGCAGTGGAAGCAATGGGGAGCAGGTGCCTGCACCGACCTGTTCACAACATGCGCAACCGGCTTGTGGAATCGCTCCAGAAAACCAAGCCCAACCGTTCCGAAAGTATCTCCGTGATAGGCTCCCGAGAGAGAGATGATGTTCTTCTTTTCAGCCATGCCAAGATTCCACCAGTATTGAATTGCAATCCTCAGTGCGGCTTCCACACCGCTTGCACCGTCAGAGGCGTAGTAGACACGGTTCAAATCACCCGGGGCCAGCTCGGAAAGCATCTCAGAGAGCTTGATAATGCCAGTATGAGACATTCCTCCGGTAATGCTGTGCTGTAGTCTAACTGCTTGCTGCACAACAGAGTTTACAATATGTGGGTGACTGTGAC
>JAGLQD010000636.1 GCA_023136985.1 Candidatus Sabulitectum sp.
TGGAAAAGGAAAATTTCTAATCGAGAAGATCGATCTGAATGAAGCGGTAGATGAGATGACTCACATTCTTGATGTCTCCATATCCAAGAAAGCTGTTATCAAATATCACTACTCCCAGAATCTCCCGCTTATAGAAGCTGATGCCACCCAGATAAGACAGATCATTATGAACATTGTTACCAATGCCTCCGATGCTATTGATAGAACCAGTGGTGTTATCTCCATAAAAACAGGCGCTATGGACTGTAACAGTGACTACCTGGCCAGCACATACATTGATGAATCGCTGGATTCCGGACAGTATGTCTACGTGGAGGTAACGGACACCGGTTGCGGAATGAGCAAAGAAACACTGAAAAAACTCTTCGACCCATTCTTTACAACAAAGTTTACCGGCCGTGGCCTGGGATTGTCTGCAGTCCTTGGAATCATCAGAGGGCACAAAGGAGCAATCAAGGTCTACAGTGAACCAGACAGAGGAACTTCAATCAAGGTACTCTTTCCTTCATGCGATTGCACTGCTGTTTCCGGCGAAAAACTCAATGGGGAAACTGAGGAGCAATGGACATGCTCTGGAACCATTCTTCTGGTTGACGACGAGGAAACCATATTGTCCGTTGGCAAGCAGATGCTTCAACGCATTGGTTTTAATGTGCTCACTGCGTCAGATGGTTATGAAGCGGTAAAGGTCTTCCGTGAGAACTCCGGCGATATTTCCCTGGTAATACTTGATCTTATCATGCCTCACCTTGACGGAGAAGAAACTTTCCGGGAATTGAGACGTATCCAGGAAGACGTAAATGTAATTATGTGCAGCGGTTACAACGAGCAGGAGGTTACACAGAGATTCGCAGGTAAATCTCTTGCGGGATTTCTGCACAAACCATACGTTTACCGTGAACTTGTTTCAAAATTAAGAGCGGTTCTAAATGGAAAATGAAGAAATATCCACAGAGAGTATCACTTTTAGCGATCCCGTTCAATCCGGAAATGCGGTTTCCTTTAAATAGCCGCAGGCATATTTATGAAGAACACTGCCTATGAGAGTCTGGTAGGGAATGCCCTCTCTTGCGGCTCTTCTACGCAGGGCTGAAAGATCATTCTCTGAAATTCTTATGTTGATCTTTTTGTTCTTTTTCATGGTATTCTTTGCGATCTGCTGGAAATCAGTATCTGATTCAACAGCCTGGAGTTCACCTTTCTCATAGGCATCCAGTATTTCCTTCTCATATTCACTAAGAACAGCAGTTTTGTCTTTAGTCGTCATCTTATCCTCCAAAATATTTCTTTGTTGCCTTTCTGCTTGGAATGA